>JAZSDB010000042.1:0-4751 GCA_045530975.1 Eubacteriales bacterium | reverse complement strand
AGTTGTAACCAAGCCCACCTGCACCGAAGGCGGCTACACCACCTACACCTGCTCCGAATGCGGCGACAGCTACGTTGGCGATGAGGTTGACAAGACCGGTCACGACTACGCGGCAGTTGTAACCAAGCCCACCTGCACCGAAGACGGTTACACCACCTACACCTGCGCTGATTGCGGCGACAGCTACGTTGGCGATGAGGTTGACAAGACCGGTCACGACTACGAGGCAGTTGTAACCAAGCCCACCTGCACCGAAGATGGCTACACCACCTACACCTGCGCTGATTGCGGCGACAGCTATGTTGCAGACCATGTAGATGCACATCATACTCCCGGTGAATGGCAAGAAAACGAAGACGGCAGCAAGGAACAGCACTGCACCGAATGCGGCGAGCTTATCGACTTCAAGGAAGCTCTTCCCGAACTTGATTATGACATCAACGGTGACGGCGAGGTTGATATGTTCGACTACTTCCTCATCAAGTCTATTTACTTCAAGATTGTAATTCCTTCCGATGAAGAAATGGCCAAGTCCGATATTAACGGCGACGGCGAAGTTGATATGTTCGACTACTTCGCAGTTAAGACCGCTTGCCTCTTCTGATAAATTGGAGATTGGATTTCGATAATCCAAAAAGCTAAAAGCAAGATAAAAGACCTACGAAGCAATTTCGTAGGTCTTTTTGTATTTTGTATTGTTGTATATATTCAGAAGCTTCCGCTTGAGCGTTGGTGGTGAAAAAGGTATTGCTGTGCGATGCCGGCATATTGACCAAGGGAGGCAGGGTCGAAGCTTTCGTTGTAATATTGAGCGATTACACGCTTTACCCAAACGTCTATGGGGAAGGCCTCGTAAAAGCCAAAGCCGAAAAGGAGGACACAGTTGGCTACCTTGTCGCCCACGCCCTTGACGGTTTTCAGCATAGAAAGGGCGGTTTGATAATCACATTGGGCAACCTTTTTCAGGTCTAAACTGCCCGATGCCACCTTTTCTGCCGCATCGAGAATGTATTTTGCACGGAACCCGCTTCTGATTGGTTCGAGTCCCGCAGCCCCTGCCCTTAATATGGCTTCTGCGGAGGGGAAGGAGTAAAAGCCGTTGTTTTCCTCTCCCAGAAGGGTGCAGAGGGAATTGATAATTTTTTTAATACGGGGTATGTTATTGTTGGCAGAAATGATAAAGGAAATAAGGGTTTCCCAGGGGTCCTGCTTGAAAATCCGTATGCCCGAGGCACTTTTGGCCGCAGCGGTAATTGTGCTGTCGAAGGAAAAGCTTTCAATGATTGCGCCGTAATCACGTTCAAGATCGAAATAGGGCACAAGCTCCTTTTTGAAGATCTCCTCGGTAACCTGCGGAAAAAACCAGCCGTTGTTTTCCCTGCGGATGTGTTGGTTGCGGTTGCAGGCGGAAAGCAGGTATTCATCGTCGCTGAGCTTTTCAAAGCGGAAGCATTGACCGCATTCGCAGGAAAGGAATGGGTCGAAGTTTTGGATATCGGTAAGTAAAATTCCGTTGTCACGGGCAGTTATCTTCATTTTTGTCCCTCTTGTAATTGAAAGATAAATGTTGTATAATAGGTCAAGACCTAAAAAAGGAGATATGAAATTGAAAGAGCATATATATACAATCCCCGTCACCGAGGCCTTTTCCAAAAGCAAAACAAGGTGCCCCTTCTGCGCATTGAAGGAAAAGCTGGAAAAGGATGAGCTGGAGCTGATTTTGGGTGCTTCTATGATGGAGCCCGAAATAAGGCAGGAAACCAATGATAAGGGCTTTTGCTCCCGTCATTTCAATAAAATGTTTACCATGAAAAATCGTCTCGGGCTTGCCTTAATGCTGGAAACCCATCTGGATTCTCTTAAAAAGGAGATCAAGACGGGCAATATTTTCTCCCGTGATATAGGTGCGAAAGGCGTTTCCCGTATAGAGCGTCTGGAGCAAACCTGCTATGTCTGCGACAGAATAGAGGACAAGATTTCCAAAATGTTCACCACCGCCGCCTATCTTTTCGATGAGGAAAAGGATTTCCGTGCTTCCTTTGATGAGGTGCGCTACTTCTGCCTTCCTCACTATAAGGAATATATCCTTGCGGCAAAGCGGGTGCTTCCCAAGGACAGCTATGTCGATCTTGTCCGTGCAGCCAACGAGAAGGTTTCGGCCTATCTGGACAGCTTGAAGGACGATGTTTCGCTTTTCTGTAAGAAGTTCGATTACCGCTTTGATGACCTGCCTTGGGGTGAATCCAAGGATTCCGTTGAGCGCAGTATAAAGTTTTTAAAGACCGAATAAAATAGGTAATTATTCAAAAAATAAGCCCCTTGTTGTATTCAAGTCAACGCTTTCACGGCGATGGGGAAAGGATTTTTCACATCTAAAAACCACTCAAAAACCGTGTGTTTTTGGGCGAGAGCGAAGCGTTCTGCAATGGGGCGGTGAAAAAAGAATCCACGCTGTTTGGCGTGGATTTTATTTTGCCTTTTTGAGGGTTAAAATCGGTCAAACGGCGGTATGAAAATAGAGGGAAAACGGGGCTGTGAATATTTTCGGAGAAAAGGAAAAACTATGCAATTTCCGGTAGAAAAATATACATTGTTTAGGTTTACATAATTATGTAGATAATAAGTTATTATGTGGAGTTTTCCACGTTATCCACAGAGTTTTCCACATTGGAAAGACGAAAAATGCTTGATTTTAGGCGATTTTTTGTGGAGAAACCCATATTATCCACAGAGTTATCCACATTTTCCACCAAACATTATGTAATATGCATCAAACTCCTTTTGATGCATAAGCGTTCAAATCGGTGCCTCCGAGGGCGCCGTTTTTGTATTCAAAATAGCCCTGTGAAGCAATCATTGCGGCATTGTCACCGCAGAGGGAAAGGGGAGGAAGATAGAGGGATGCGCCGTGCTTTTCGGCCACCTCGGCAACCGCCTTTCTCAGGTGAGAATTTGCCGCTACACCGCCTGCCAGCACAACATTACAGCCGCCCTCGGCAGAAAGGAGAAGCTCCAGACGGGAGATAATGGTGCGGATAAGGGCATCGGTAAAGGAGGCCGCTACGTCGGCACGGAACTCGTCGTTCATTTCTCTGCCTCGCTGCAGCTCGGTGTGTACAAGGTTTATAACCGAGGTTTTCAGTCCGGAGAAGGTAAAATCGTATTGAGCGTTGTCAACGGTGCCTGCGGTAAATTTATACTTTTTTCTGTCGCCCTTGGCGGCCAGTCGGTCCATGGCGGCACCGCCGGGGTAGGGAAGACCGAGCACACGGGCGCATTTGTCAAAGGCCTCGCCTGCCGCATCGTCACGGGTGCTGCCGATAAGAGAATAGTCGGTATAGCTGTTCACCTTCATCAGGGAGGTGTGACCGCCCGACACTACCAGCGCCACAAAGGGGGGCTTGAGGTCGGGGTGTACGGTGTAGTTTGCCGCAACGTGTCCCTTTATGTGGTGAACGGGAATAAGGGGCTTTCCGGTAGAAAAGGCAAGTCCCTTTGCAAAGGAAAGTCCTGTAAGGAGCGCTCCGATAAGACCGGGCGCATAGGTTATGGCGATGGCGTCGATGTCGTCAAGTGTGAGGTTTGCCTTTTCCAATGCCGCCGACACCACACCGCTGATTGCTTCGGTGTGGGCACGGGAGGCGATTTCGGGCACCACTCCGCCGTATTCCTTGTGAATATCTATCTGCGATGCCACCACGCTGGAAAGAGTGGTGCGGCCGTCCTCCACTATGGCGGCGGCGGTTTCATCACAAGATGATTCTATACCTAAAATTTTCATAAACAGCTCCGAAAAAGAAGGGTTTTAAAACCTGTATTCCATAATTATTGCGTCTGTACCACGGTAAAAGCCCTTACGTCGGCCCACCGCAGTATATCCGAAATTTTTGTAAAGGGCAATGGCCATAAGATTGTCCTCGGCCACCTCCAATGTGATATTTTCGCATTGACAGGATAGGGCAATCTTGTGCATGGCCTTCATCAATTCCGTTGCCACACCCATGCTGCGATAAGCTTGGTCAACGGCAATGTTTATAAGCTGACCTTCACCGCAAAGGCAGTAGAAGGAAACTATTCCGCATATTTTGTTGCTCAAAAGGGCTACCAGATAGTGGGAGGAAGGGTTGTCGGAGACCTTCGAAATCTGCTTTTCGCTCCAGGCGGTGGAAAGGCAGAGCTTTTCTATTCTTGCGGCTTCGGAAGCTTCCCCTTTTTCAATGGGGCGAACAATGAAAGACATCAGGATTTACCTGCTATTCTTACAATGACCTCGTTGGGGCAGTAAACAATTTTATTGAGATTACGCTCCATCAGGTAATATCTGCCCTGATATTTGAAAAAGGCCACCATATAGTAAAGACCGGGATAGTTTTGAGAAAGCAGATGAATAAAATACTGCGCCTCGATATCCTCGAAATAGGGTTGAATGTCTGCTACCGTACCGTTGGAAATGTGCTCTGCAATAAGCTTGCAGATGTAGGTATCGTCGGTGGAGGCATCCTCCTTGTATTCATCGGGCAGGTATTCCTTGCCTGCATAAAGATAGTCCACCAGCGTGGTATTGCTTGCGCTGAAAATCTGCCCTGCAATGGGATTGAATTCCAGCAAGGTGGGCTCGCTTACTGTGGTTGCACGGTAAAGCAGATATTCTCCGTTGTCCTCCACACAGAGAAATTGGGAGGGGGATTCAAGGGCAACCTCGTAATAGGTTTCCTCTCCAACGGTGATATATTCAGCACCGCGCTCGTTGG
>JAZSDB010000009.1:0-2844 GCA_045530975.1 Eubacteriales bacterium | reverse complement strand
ATATCGGGTTTAATTGCTTTTATTATTAATATTCCTTTGTTGCTTATCACATTTAAATCCAATGGCAAAGAATTTTCGATTAAAACTACATTTTGTATATTGTTGCAAACAGTATTACTTACCATAATTCCAATAAAACCGCTGTTAAACGACTATCTCGGTTCGGCAATTATTGGAGGAATATTGTGCGGCAGCGCCATAGGTATTCTGCTGAAAAACGGCGGTTCCAGTGGCGGAGTAGATATAATCGGAATGTATATAACAAGAAAGAGCCGATTTAGCGTAGGTGCGGTAAGCTTATTTATTGACGTTTTCGTGTATCTGTGCGCTTTTGTCCTGATGGCAGATGTAGAACGTATAATTTTTACCTTAATTTATGCCTCTGTAAATATGATGTCAGTAGACAGACAGCATACCCAAAATATTAACAGCGAGGTAATTATTATCTCTAAATCCCACTATATCGAAATACAAAATGCAATTATGCACGAAATGAGAAGGGGAGTGTCCTATTGGGACGGACACGGAGCATATACAAACGACGATTGCAGGGTTTTATTTGCAATTGTTTCAAAATATGAACTACAACATCTTAAAAAGATTGTTAACAGAATTGACCCTTCGGCTTTTGTGTCGGTTAAAAATGGCGTGAATGTTATCGGAAATTACGACAAACGATTATAAAACAAAAACACAACTGTAATTGTACAGTTGTGTTTTACTTTTTATACAATAGTACGTCCTTCAATAGCTTTCATTAAAGTAATGCTGTCGGCGTACTCCAAGGTTGCTCCAACAGGTAAACCATAAGCCAAACGTGTAACCTTAATGTTAAGCGGCTTAATCAAACGACTTAAATACATTGCCGTAGCTTCGCCTTCAATGCTGGGGTTGGTGGCAATAATAACTTCTTCTACATCGTCACCCAATCTTGACAAAAGCTCTTTAATCTTTAAATGCTCGGGCCCGATCCCGTCAACAGGGGCAATAACACCATGCAAAACATGGTATTTTCCCTTGTATTCACGAGTGCCCTCAATGGCCTCCAGCGCCTTATTATCCTCAACTACGATAATGGTAGTGCTTCTGGTATCATCAGCGCAAATAGAACATATCCCGTCCTCGCAATAAGACTGACAAACAGGGCAGAGATGTATGCTGTTTTTAGCTTCAATAATACTGTCGGCAAATGCCTTGACCTCATCTTCGCTCATTTGGATAATCCTATATGCAAGACGAGATGCACTTTTTCTGCCAATACCGGGAAGAGAAGCAAAACTATTAATAAGCTTTTCGAGAGAAGGGGTCATTTTATTACCTCTATAATCTTAAAACATTCCGGGCATTCCGGGCATACCACCGGTAATCTTAGACATTTCAGAAGCATTTGTATCTTCTACACGCTTAATAGCTTCGTTAACCGCAGCCACTAAAATATCTTCAAGAGTTTCCTTGTCATCGGGATCGATAATCTCGGGTTCTATGTTTATCGAAAGAATTTCTTTCTTGCCGTTAATTTTCAAATTAACAACACCGCCGCCTGCGCTGATATCATATTCGCGGGCCTCAAGCTCTTCCTGCTTTTCAGCCATTTCCTGCTGCATTTTTTGTGCTTGACGCATCAAAGAATTAATGTCCTGGGGGCCGCCGCCCATACCTTTGTTAAGTCTAACCTTCATTTTTTATCTCCTTATAATTCATCAATTAATGACATTTGTTGCTTGTCTTTTTTTATTTCATTAGACACTTCAAAAACAACTTTAACCATCCTGCCCACAACCGAAATAAAAGCATCGGTAATCTCCTTGGCGCCTTCGGGTCTATCCAACATACCGATAGACATTTTATCGCCCGAAACGATTATGGTATCCTCATCCTTAAATACAGTTGTTTTCTTTAAAAAAGCACACAACGAAGAATTGTTAGATAAGAAATCATAAACATCTGCAATATCGGGAAACAAAATTCTGTTCAAAACAGGGGCAGAATTCGGCGTAACGTTATTTTCTTCAACTATGTCAGCTTTTTCTTCCTGCTTTTCAACTTGTGCTTGAACAGTAGCACCCATAGCAGACAAAACCGAAATACGCTTTTCAAGCTCTGAAATTCGTGCAGCAAGCGCCTTTGGAGCATCCGATAGACTCCTGTCGCACATACGAATAACTGCCATTTCAAGGACAATCCGCTTGTTTGTGGCATACCTCGAAATGCGGCTTTGCGTTTCCTCCAAAATGGAGCTTATATAAAACAAAACCTCAATCGTAAGTTCGTCGGCAACGTCTGCGTATATAGGATTAAGTGCACTCTTCTTACCGCTTTTGATTAACTGCTTATCTACTACAATATCACGGACAACCATCGAAACATCATCAATAAAAACAGCAATATCTTTCGAAGACCGATGCACTTCTGCAATAATTTCCATAGCAGAAGGGATATCCTTTACTGCAACGGTATGAAGAAACTTAGAAATTATTTCTTCACCGGCCAGCCCTAATACTTCACGTATATTATTACGCTCTAAACGTGCACTATGTCCGTTGGAGCAGGCCTCTAACAAAGAAAGAGCATCTCTCATAGATCCGTCGGCCAACTGAGCTAACAATTCAGAAGCACCGTCGCCAAGCTCGATATCCTCTTGTTGCGCAACATATTCCAAACGCTTCTTTACAGCATCCAAATGTATTCTTGAAAAATCAAATCGAATACATCTTGAAATAATTGTAGGTGGAAGCTCGTTTATTTCAGTAGTCGCAAGAATAAAGACAACATATTCGGGCGGCTCTTCAAGGGTTTTCAGCAGTGCATTAAAGGCACTGTCAGTAAGCATATGTACCTCGTCGA
>JAZSDB010000034.1:0-14085 GCA_045530975.1 Eubacteriales bacterium | reverse complement strand
CAAGGCCAAGGAAAGCGGCAACAATGTCCGTGCCCTTCAGATAATCAAGGGCTCGGAGCTTATGGTAAAGGTGGCTCCCGCCCCTTACGATACCGATATGAAAACCCTGCTGTATTCACTTTCAAAATCCTACACCTCCGTTGCCTGCGGTATTTGTATGGATGAGGGCCTGCTCTCTCCCGATACCCTGATGTGTGAGCTTTTCAGCGATAAAATGCCCGAAAATCTCACCCAATGGCACAAAAACCTCACTTTGTCCCACCTGCTTTCAATGCAGAGCGGTCACGATGGCTGTGTGCTTTGTACCATGCGCTGGGCGGAGGATTCGGTGAAAACCTTTTTTGAGCAGCCCGCGGCTTATCCCTCGGGCAGCGTTTTTGCATACAGCACCGCCGCCACCTGCGTTTGTGCGGCCGCTGTGGAAAGGGTTACCGGCAAAAAGCTTGCCGATTTCCTTTATGAAAAGATGTTCTCGGTTATGGGTATAGAAAGGCCTCGCTGGGCAGAATGTGCCGACGGCCAGACTCTAGGCGGCACAGGTCTTTATCTTTCCTGCGATGACTTGGCAAAATTTGCTCTGATGCTCAAAGGTAAGGGCCTTTACAACGGCAAAAGAATTGTAAGCGAGGAATATTTAAAGCTGGCCACCTATCCCCACGCCAATAACGGCGATAACGGCACCGATGACTGGGCGGCGGGCTACGGCTATCAGTTCTGGATGAATGCCCGAGGCGGATACAGAGGCGACGGCGCCTTCGGTCAGCTCTGCCTTATTTTCCCCGATAAGGATACGGCGGTGATTTTACAGTCGGAATCCTCGGATATGAATGCGGGATTTTTGCTGGTTTACGAGCTTTTGGATAACCTTTACGGAGAGGGAAGCGATGAGGGCTTGAAGCTCCTCTGCCGTGACATTTACAAGCCCCAAAAGAATACCGACGGGTTCAATTCGGACATTTCCTTTGAGATAGACGAAAACCCCATTGGCTTGAAAAAGCTGCGCCTTTTCGGTGAAAAGCTGCTTCATCTGGAGCTGGAAACCGATTACGGCAAAAAGGAAATAGTGTGCGGCAACGGGGAATATATCCTCAATTATGTGATGCTGAAGTATCTTTCTCCCTGCATACTTGCTCTGGACCCCGAGGTGGGCAGATTACAGCGCCTTGGACTGATGGCGGCCTATGAGCTTTCGGAGGAGGGCGTGACAATTACTCTGCGCCATTCCGATACACCTCATGTGCAGCGCTGGGTTATCGATTTTAAGGAAAAGAGCTTTACCGTAAATGCAATGGTAGGCGAGCTTACCCACACTCATTTCAAACTGAACGAAATAAATAATGCGGAATAAACAGTATATTATATAAATATTTAGTAAGGAAAAATCAAAAACCATGGTTAAATTCAGATTCAAACAGGCCGAAAGCATTAAAGAAACCGATTTTCAGTCCTTCGGCGCCCGTCTTGCGGAAGCAGACGGCTATCTTCGCAATAAAAACGGAGCAGGTAACGATTTTCTCGGTTGGAGGGATTTGGAAATCCGTACCGACAGCGAGGAATATATCCGTATAAAGGCCTGTGCGGAGCGTATCCGTAAAAACAGCGATGTGCTTCTTGTGGTAGGCATAGGCGGTTCCTATCTTGGCGCAAGAGCGGATATCGAATACCTTAAAACCCCCTATCACAACCAGCTCAATAACGGCGACCCTCAGGTATATTTTGTAGGTAATTCCTTCTCGGGCGGTGAGCTCAATGCGGTAATGTCCCTCTGCGAGGGCAAGCGTGTAAGCGTAAACGTTATCAGTAAATCGGGCACCACCACCGAAAGTGCGGTTGCCTTCCGTATTATTCGTGAATATATGGAAAAGCGCTATGGCAGAAAAGAGGCGGCGGAAAGAATTGTTGCCACCACAGATGCCAACAGAGGTGCATTGCTCTCTCTTGCAAGGGAGGAGGGCTATGAATGCTTTGTGGTTCCCGATGTCGTTGGCGGACGTTTTTCCGTGCTCACTGCGGTAGGTCTGCTTCCCGCGGCTGTTGCAGGTGTAGATACAGATAAGCTTTTGGAGGGCGCAGTGGCTCAGAGAGAAGCTGTCTTTGCCTCCGGTGTGGAAAGCGATGCCTACAAATATGCCGTGCTTCGCAACATTATGCTTGAAAAGGGCAAGACCAACGAGCTTTTGGTTAGCTATGACCCCGATTTCCGCTTTATGGGCGAATGGTTCAAGCAGCTCTTCGGCGAAAGCGAGGGTAAGGATAAAAAGGGTCTGTTCCCCGCATCCGTAATTTACAGCAGTGACCTTCATTCTCTGGGTCAGTTCGTTCAGGACGGCTCTCCCATCCTTTTCGAAACCATTGTAAGAGCATCCTCTCCCGATGCAAATTCTCCCGTTGTTCCCTTTGATAATGAAAACGGCGACGGCCTGAATTTCCTTGCGGGAACCACCATGGACGATATAAACGAAAAGGCAATGATGGGTACCTTGCTTGCTCACCGTGACGGCGGTACCGAAAGTGTGATAATCGATTTCGGCGGCAAGGATGCCTATTCCTTGGGCGAGCTTATCTATTTCTTCTTTGCATCCTGCGCCATCTCGGGCTACATTTTGGGTGTAAACCCCTTCGACCAGCCCGGTGTGGAGGCATACAAGAAAAATATGTTTGCTTTGCTGGGTAAACCCGGTTATGAAGAGGGCAAAAAAGCGCTTATGGAAAAAATTAGTGCAATTTAACGAATTTACTATTGATTTTTCCAAGTAAATATATTAAAATATTAACACAAAAACACGCAAGAGCGACCGGCGCAGCTCAAAGCGGTTGAAAAATCCACCTCGCCGGAAGAACGGAGTTTAATTATGCAACTTATTGTCGGAGTAAAAGGTACCGGTAAAACCAAGGCAATTATTGAAGAAGTAAACAAGGCCTCCAAGGAAACCAAGGGCGTTGTTATCTGCATTGAATACGGCAGAAAGCTTAATTATGATATTTCTTCCCGTGCACGTCTTGTAGATGCGCAGGAATACGGCATCGATACTGCTGATAAGCTTTACGGCTTTGTTTGCGGTATGGTTGCAGGCAACTATGATATTACAGAGCTCTTTATCGACAGCGCTCTTAAGATTTGCGGCGATGATGTGGCTGCCTTCGAGGATTTTGTTGTAAATACCAACAAGATTGCGGAAACCTACAAGATTTCCGTTGTTCTCACCGCATCCGTCGATGCTGCTGAGCTTACCGAAAAAACCTCTGCGTTCATCCGTAAATAATGGAAGCGAATAAACAGTCTTTTCTGAAATGCTGGGTTTATGCCTTCGGAATGTATGCCGTTCTCAGCTTTGGCTGGACCGCCATTCTCTCCTTCGGTATGAGCTTGGCCGCCGAAAATGCAAAGGCGGTTGCCGATACGGCAGTCAGCTCCAGTGGTATAAGTGAATTTGCCACACGTCTGGTAAAGGTTGACGGTTGCTTTGCGCTCTTCGCAGTAATCTTCGGTTTTTCATTCCTGCTTTTCGGCATTAAAAATATGTCCCAGACCGCCAAGCGTTCTCTTCACATTCTGGTGAACTATGTTGCGGCTATGGTGACAACCTATGCGGTGCACAAAACCTCCACCGCTCAGACCAATGCCTCCGGATGGATTACCTTGCTTGTAATCTGGACCTTTGTGTTCTTCATCATTTATGGCATTGCAATGCTTGTTTCCTTCATTTTTAGGAAAATCAGGGCTTAAAACTGTAAAAACTGCTCAAATCCCAAGGTTTGCGCAGTTTTTCTTTTTGCTGTTATGTGTATTGCTTTTGTTCGGTATGTAGGGTATAATAGATACAACGGACAGATGTGCCGAAATTTAAATTAAAGGATATTTGAAATGAAGAAGATCATTTGCAAGGTAGAATACGATACAGAAACCGCAGAGCTTGTTGCAAAGTTCACCAGCGGTCAGTTTGGCGATTCTGCCGGCTACGAAGAAACCCTTTACAAGACTCCTGACGGAAAGTTTTTCCTCTATGGCTTCGGAGGTGCCGATTCTGAATATCCCGAAGAAACCATTAAGAGAATGGCTCCCGCAAAGGCAGAAGCTTGGAGAGCTGAAAAGAACGTATAAGCATTGAATTTCCGCCGGAAAATGCTTTTTTCGGATAGGATGTTTGCTTGTGCACTTATTCAAGGCGAAAAGTAAAAAGCTGTCAAAGGACAGCTTTTCTTTTTTTATTTTGCCTCCACTACGGTGATGTTTTCCACCGAAATGCCGGCTTGCTCATAAACGATATCGGTAATCTGGGTAAGCATCTCGGCCTGCAGGCCCTTTGCGTTCACGATAACCGAGCAGGAATCTCCGCTTATAACCGCCACGCAGTCGGCAATGCCCTTGGCGCGTACAAGGGTTTCTATATTTGCCTCGGCGCTCATTTCATCGGCGATAGCCGAAATAGAGGAAAGGGCGTCCTCTTTGGCGTCGGGCAGGGTGTCGGGATTGGATGCGATTTCTCTCAGCACCTCCAGCGCGGAATCTCTAACTTGAGTGCGATTGATAATGGCCATGGCAAAGAAATCCTCGGCGGTTTCGGGGTTGGCGTTTGCCTCGTTGTCGCCCTGCAAATCCTCCTGCTGTCCTGCCATTTCGGCATCCACCAAAAGGGTGTTGCCCAGAATGCGGTCGCCCTCATCCTCCGATAGATTTTGGGTGCGATTCATTAATGTGCCCACGATGATGGCACCGCAAACCAGCACCACACAGCCCACACTGATGAATGCACGGGTTGCGATAAGCTGTTTCCATTTAATTTTTGAAAGCTTTTCTTTTGCCTTCGAAAGCATTGCCTTGGTGTTCATAAATACCCTCCGTATGTTGTTTTTATGTTTGAACGCAAATTCGATTGCTTTTTATCTCGAAAAGTGCGCATAACAGCTCTATAATGCGGTACTGTGTTTCGTAATCTGCACCTCTGCACACCACCGCCACACCTGCCACCTTGGGCATGGTTTCTTCTATAAGAATGGGGGCCTCTCCGTTGCCGTTGCCTGCCAGAACTATGGTTTTGTCGGTTTCCTTGGAGGAGGAAGCTTCGTTTATGTGCTGGTCGGTGGCATAGACATAGCGAAATCCGCTTTCCAACGTGATAAATACATTGCAGTCGTCAACCTTGGGTAATTGCTTTATCAGCTTCTCTGCCTTATCCTCCAATGCGGCGCAGTATTCCGAGGAAGCACCTCCGTTGCTTTCCTTTAAGGTCTGCTCCGATTGCTCCTCCGAAAAGGGGAACAACAGTAAAATAAGTCCTGCCGCAATTCCTATGGCCACAATGCCTGCTCCCTTTATACGGAGCAGCTTTTTTATTTTTTCCAATATGCCTTCACCCTTCAATTACCTTCACCTCTCCTCCCAGCAGATTTTCCAGATGGGCTTTAATCTGCTTTCTTTGCTCCTCTGTTTGGCTTGTTATCCCTACTTCAATGCTTTTTACTGTGGGTTCATTGCTGTTCCAATCTATATTTATGTTGCAATAGTGGGGTTTTATGCCAAACTTTTCAAAAAGCACCTCGGTTATATATTCCTCCGCCCGTTGCCGTGCAAGGTTATCGCTCGGACCGTACATATTGTTCATTTCCTCCCGAGAAAGGAGCTCCAGCGCATTGCGGTATTCTTGGGCGGCGGAGGAGAAATCCTTTCTGCTCAGAGGCGAAATAAGTATAAGGGTGCAGATGAGGGCGGTGATGTATTTTATGTATTTTTCAAAACCGCCCTTGGTGAGCAGAGCGCAGACCGTGCCCGTCACCGAGGCAATTATAAGGGAATAAAAATAATCCTTCATCACGTCACCCCCGTTTTTATAAATAATGCCAGCGCAATAATGCACACACAGCCCGCTCCCGCAACCAGGGCAAGAAGTATGTTCAGAATACCGCATAGGTCGAAAAGCAGAGCCCCCTCCTTTTCACAGCCCATCGCCTTTGCGAGAGCCGAGGAAAGGGAAAGCATAAGCTTGTTTAAAACTACGGTTATCAGCGGAGGAATTATGACCGAAAGAATCATTACCAGCCCTGCCGCCCCCACCGTTGCCTTTACAAGGGATACCGACGCCATAACGGTGCGCACCGCATCGCCCAGCATATTTCCTATGATGGGGATAAATATTCCCGAGGCAAAGCGCACGCTTCTGCTGAAATAATTATCTCCTGCCGCCGCTATGGAGGTTTGAAAATACAACGCTGTTCCCATTAAGGTGAACAGGAACACCAGCAGGGTGGAGGCGAGGGATTTTATAAAATTTGTCACGGCGCTCATATCTCTGCCCGAGGGGAGTGCTCCCACCAGACAAAGGGCAAAGCTTGTTCGCAAAAGGGGCATTAAAAGCTTGGTGCACAGCAGAGAAATTATGGTTAGCACAAGGGTCAGCGAGGCGGCAGATGCCGCTCCTGCCGCAGGACTTCCTCCCATTACAAAAAGGGAGCTCATTATTGGTAAAAGGGAAGACATCACAAGGGTCAGCGATTCCATAGATGCGGTAACGAGAATGAAAACTCTGTAAACCACCCCAAAGGCCACCGCCGAAACCGCCAAAGCGGAAATGTATCCGCAGGCCAGATCCAGCTCCTCTCCCTTGCCTGCCTTCATGGCCTGCATCACACAGCAAAGAGTGACCACCGCCATGATTTTTCCAAAGCCGGCCAGGGCACCGCATCCGTCCTTAAAGCTGTCCTTAATAATCTCTGCGGCCTTTCCGAATATGTTTACCGAGGTGCGCCCCTCTATTTCATCACGGGTGAGATAGGGGCTTTCTATGTCGTAGGCACCTGCCTTATCGGCAATGTCGGCAGGCGTGTTGCCCTCCGCTTGCGCCTTCAAGGGCAGAAGGATAAGAAGGCAGGTTACAAAAAAGAGAATAAATTTTAGCTTCATATTTTTCATTTCATCATATCTTTTGCCAGACTCAACAGCTGTTGTATAAGGGGCATGCTTATAAAAACGATACCTATTTTTCCTGCCAGCTCAACCTTTTCCGCCAGTGCGCCTTCTCCGCAATCACGGCAGATTTCGGCGCTCATACGGCACAGCAGGGATATGGCGAGGGCCTTCAGCAGTATGGCGAAATAGCTTTTCAGCCCGCTTTCGTCAAAGCTTTTTTTCACAAAATCTATAAAGGGGGACAGCCCCTTTGCTATGTAAATAAAGACCACTATGCCAACCACCGCCATGGCCAGCTCGGATATGTGAGGGTTTACTTTTTTCAGCCCTGCAACAATGCAAACCGACACCACTGCGAAGATACAAACGGTAAAAGGATTCATAGCCCGAAAACACTTTTCAGGGTTTTAAAAAGCTCTCCGATTTTCCCTGCCAGCAATATCATAACAATTATCACTCCCGCCAGTGTTACAAAGGTGGCCTGCTCGTCCCTCCCGCTTTTTTGCAATATTTGGCAGGCCACGCTTACAATAAGTCCCACTCCTGCGATTTTCAATATTAAGGATATTTCCAAAATTTGATCTTCCTTTCTGTAAATAGTGTTTTATAAAAGCAATATTGCAAGCAGCGAGCCGAAAAGCAGAAAAAGGGTTTTAATGGTTTTTTGCTTTACGGGCAGAGCATCCTTTTCCTTTTTCAATTCCTCGGCTATTGCCTCTCTGCAAAGCTCTATGGCCCTTTCCTGCTGTGGTAAATTAAGCAGCCCCAAGCGGTTTCCCAGCAAGAGCAGTTCTTTTTTTGCGGAAGCGCTTACAGGCAGTACTTCTACCGCCTCGCGCCAGATTTTGCTGTCGGTTTTTCGGTGGGAGCGCAATATGGGTAAAAATCCCAGATTTTCCAAAAGGGGATTGTCAAAGGATGTATAAAGCTCGTAAAGGGGCGCTCGGTCACCGCTTATCCTCCGCTTTATGTAGGACAAAAAATCGGAAACCGCTTCCAGACAACACAGCTTTTTTTCTTCCTCTCTTGCCAGAAGAGTACCTCCCCAATATGCCGCCCCTATCAGAAGAATTGCCCCCAGCCATTTCATAAAAGCTCCTTGGTTTGGTGTATTTCACACTCAAACCCTGTCTTAATAATTACCGTAATGGGAAACATATCCTGATAAAGCAAATCCCTCATCCGCCCTCTTTTGGCTATGTCGGCAGGCCCTCTTCCGTGGGCGGAGGCAATCAGACAAACTCCCGTGTGCTGTGCTTCCGAAAGGGCAGGGCTTTCGTTGGGGCTTATTTCATCGCAAATAATTATTTCCGGCGCCATGGTACGGGTGAGTATGGATATGGCCTTGGATTTTTCCATCCCCGAAATAATGTCCGCCATCCCCGTTTCCCCAATGCCGGGCGAGATTTCCATTCGCTCGTCGGCAATCCCCACCCGCTTGGGAGGGATGTCCTTTCCGTTGGCAAGCATATAGGCAGCAGAGCGCAAAAAGGTGGTTTTGCCAAGGGCGGGAGGAGCGCAGACAAGGGCGCTCACACAACCGTTTTTGCGGTATTCCTCTATAAGAGGAGAGGCAAAATAGGGAATATTTCTGTGAATACGAAGGTTGACCGAGGTTATTTCGGAAAAGCCCTCCGTTTGTCCGCCTCTTATCAATGCCTTGCCGCAAATCCCCGCACGCCCGCCCTCAGGCAGAGGTATAAAACCCATTGCCATATATTCATCGCAGGTGTAAACCGAGCCGTCGGTCAACCGCAATATGCATTCCTTTATGTCTGCCTCATCGCACTTTACCCCTTGTTGCAGAGAACAGATTTTGCCCGAGGCATCGATGAATAGGTTTTTTCCTCTTGCGGTTATGGAAAGGGGCGCCTTTTTTCTTATGCGTATTTCATTTATGCCGTCAAATATCTCCTTTGGCAGACGGTGAAGCAGAAGGGCCACCTTCGTGGGCAGATAACGAGATATAATATTTTCAACCCTCATTTTTTATTCCTTTCAGTTTGTAAACCATACCGCTTACCCGTTCAAAGGAGAAGAAAAGCAGTACCAGCGAGAAAATGCAGATATAAACTGCCGTTCCCGTAACCGCCGCCGCTATGGGTAGGGAAAGGGATAGCTTTTTCAGTACAAAGCCGGATCCGGTTCCGCCCGCTATAGCGCATATCAACGGAATGATTATGTCGTTTTTCAGATTGGGGGCCACCCTTGCGGCCTTGTACAGCCGTACTCTGCAGAGAAAATAGGTAAAGGTGTTTGATACAATCAACAAAAGCAGATAGCCGTCTACCCCTGTTCTCGATACCAAAAACCAGATGAGAAGCAGACGCAACGCTGAATTGTATACAGAAAACTTAAGGGTTTGCACCTGCTCGCCGATGGCCTTTAAAAGTCCGTCACTGACCGTTTCCACATACATAAAGGGGGTAACCAGAGCAAGGGCTTTTATGGCGGATGCGGTGTTTTCATTGGGATAAAAGGCCTCGCCGATTTCGTGGCTCAGGAAGAAAAACAAGCCGCCCACCGCCACAGAAAGGAGAGAAACACAGGTCATCAGCGATGCAATCCTTGTTTTCAACGGCTTTCGGTCGGCAAGCATATTCAAACGGCTTATTTCGGGTGTGAAAACCGAAACCAAGCTGCCCAGAAAGGCAAAGGGGAAAAAGAGCAGGGGCACCACCATTCCCCTTATCATACCGAACTGCGAAAGGGCGTTTGCTCTGTCTCCCGAGTATTTCTCGAAAACAAAGGGGATAAGCAGGGTTTCAACGGTGTGCAGGGTGCTGGTGATATAAACGGTAAGAGCGATGGGCACTGTAACATCCACAAGGGATTTCATATTTCTTTTTCTTGTTTCCGTGGCAGGGGAAAGCTCCCTTTTGCGCCTGCGCTCGGGCAGGATTTTAAACAGTAAAAGATATGTAAAGGAGCACATCTCCGAAAGGGTAACACCCAAAACAATACCGGTGCACAGGCGGCCTATATCGTTGGAGTGGGATAGGAAAATATTAAGGCAGAGAGCGGTAATGCATATCTTTACAATCTGCTCAAAAAGGGAGGCGGAGGCGGTGATTATCACTCTTTCCTTGGCAATAAACCATCCCTTCAGGCAGGCGGCAAAGGCCATAAAGGGCATACTCAGCGCCAAAATCTGCAAGGGAAGAGCGCATCTGCCGTCCTTTAAAAATACGGTGGCGATTAAAGGGGAGCAGAAAAGCATTATTGCGGTGGCGGTAAGCCCGATAATCGATGATGCAAGAATGGAATTTTTAAATAAAAGCTTTGCATCTCCCAAGGATTTTTGGTCCTTTTCGGCAATCAAACGGGAAACGGATAGGGTAAATCCCGCCGTTGCAAAGGTGGAAAACATAGTGTAAACGCTCATTATCAGCTGGTACAGACCCATACCCTCGCTGCCTATACGGGCAGAAAGAAAGAGGCGGAGAAAAACACCCAGCAATCTGTTTATAAGCGAAAATGCCGTCATTGCGGCGGCACCCTTCAATAGAAAAACCGCTCTGCTTTTAATTGTCCATCACTCCGATTTTTTATTTAATGTGTATGTAAGCGGAGCTCTGTTTATTCAAAAAAGAGGGCGGATTCTTTTTTATGGGAATACCGCCTCTTGCCTGTTATTTTCTTTGTTGTAGCTATTGATTTAATGCGCTTTTTGGAGTATAATATAATGAATAGGAATTTTTAACGGGTGGTCTTTGACTTCAACTCATCAAGAGTGCCGAAGGAATAGCCCTTTTCCCGCAGACCTGTAATCAAATCCTCCATTATGGCGGCATTGGTTTGGGATGTGGGGTGGAGCAGTAAAACCATACCGTCGTGGGCGCTGTTTATTATATTTTCCAATGCCTTTTGTGGGTTGGGCTGCCTTTTGTTATCCCAATCGGCGTGGGCAAAGGACCAAAAAACAGGGGTATAGCCCAAGTCCTTGCAGAAGGACAGCGTCTTTTCCGAATAGACTCCCTCGGGAGGACGGAAATATTTTGCCATTTCCTCTCCCGTAAGCTTGCGGTAGCATTCTTCTATTCCCTCAAGCTCCCCTTTAAAGCTTTCCAAATCATTGATTTTGGCCATATTTTTATGGCTGGTGGAATGATTGCAGACAAGATGTCCGTCGGAAACCATTCTTTTTACCGTTTCGGGGCTGTTTTTCACAATCCCGGGCAAAATAAAGAAGGCACCCTTGACCTGCTGTTGCTCCAGAATGTCTAAAATCCGCTCCACGCTTTCGTTGCTGTAGCCCGCATCGAAGGTGAGATAAACCGTTTTGTCCCCTTGGGGCCCCATAAACAATGCGCCGTAATCCGAAGCTACTGCGTTGCCGTCCAAAATTTCGGGGCGGCTGCCGTCGTGCTTGCTTTTAAAGCACCAGCTCAACTGCTTGCCGCTGTCGGCCGAGGCGGAAAGGGGCAAAAAGAGGCATAACAGAAAAATCAAGGAAGTTTTTATAAGCTTCAAAAAATTCACTCCTTTCATTTTTATTTTTTACTGCCGATATTGTTTTATTCTCGGCAAAATTTGCTTAAAAAGAAGTGGTTTTATGGTTGTTTTACTTCCGAGATTGACGGTTTATGCTTCACCCGATAATTGCTCCGAGCAGGTGGATGAGCTCCTTTTCGGTGACCGAATAAGGGTGGAAAATTTTGGATTTCATTGCAAAATCACCACCGATTACGGATATAGCGGCTATGTGCTCAAAAGGGGCTTTGAACAGTGTGATTTTGTTCCCAATTATAGGGTAAGCGTCCCCTTTGCCGACCTTTTGGGGCAGGATTATTACCGTTTTTCTGCGGCTCTTTCTCTTCCTTTCGGTGCCTGTGTTTATGCCGAGGAAACAAAAAATCCCCGCTTTTGCAGGGTTTATGCGGGAAAGAAAAAGCTGTTTATACACAAAAATCATTTAATGCCCTTAGTGGGACCCGATCCCTCTCAACAATCCTTTCGCCGTGACGTGCTGTCCAAGGCGTGCAGGTATCTGGGTGTTCAGTACCGTTGGGGAGGAAGAACGCATCTGGGTATAGATTGCTCGGGACTGTGCTTCAATGCCTATCGCTTTTGCGGTGTGGATATCTGGCGGGATGCGGTGATAGAAAAATCCCATAATTTGCGAAAAATCGGATATTCTCAGGCAAAAGAGGGCGATTTGCTCTTTTTTGAGGGCCATGTTGCCATAAAGGACGAGGGCAATTTTATCATCCATTCCTCGGCAAGTGCAGGCGGAGTGGTACGTGAGGATTTTTTAAAGAACACATATCTTAAAAATATATTTACTTGCGCAGGAACACTATTTTGATGAATGATATTTTTATTCCCCAATCAGAAATTGAATATCAAAAGGAAATCGCCGCCTCCCTTCGTGAAGTGACAAAGGGAAAAAAGGCCTGCGTGATAACCTTTGGCTGTCAGCAGAACGAAAACGACAGCGAGCGTATTTTGGGCGCTCTTGCCCTTTGCGGCTATGAGCTTACCGAGGATGAGAATGAAGCGCAGATGATTATTATAAATACCTGCGCCATCCGTGAGCACGCCGAAATCCGTGCCCTTTCCGAGGCGGGCCAGTTCAAGGGCCGTAAGGAAAAGGACCGCAGTATAAAAATAGGTCTTTGCGGATGTATGGCTCAGCAGGCCCACCGCCGTGAGCAGATAAACAAAAGCTATCCCTATGTGGACTTTGTTTTCGGCACCGATATGCATCACCGTCTGCCCGAAATAATCAAAACCACGCTGGAATCAAAAAAGCGTGTAACCTTTGTTACCGAAAAGCCCCACAATGAATTCGGCACAATCAGCGAGGGTATGCCTGTTTGCCGCAGCGGCTCCCACAAGGCCTGGGTGCCCGTAATGTACGGCTGTGACAATTTCTGCACCTATTGTGTGGTGCCCTATGCCAGAGGCAGAGAGCGCTCCCGCAGAAAAGAGGATGTGCTTGCCGAGGTAAAGGGCTTGATTGACGGCGGCTGTAAGGACATCACCCTTCTGGGACAGAATGTAAATTCCTACAACGGCGGCTGCTCCTTTGCATCCCTATTGCGGGAATGCGCATCCTTTGACGGAGAATACCGTGTGCGCTTTATGACCAGCCACCCGAAGGATGCATCAAGCGAGCTTATCGATGCCATTGCGGAAAATCCGAAAATAGCAAAGCATTTTCATCTTCCCGTTCAGTCGGGCTCATCCCGTGTGCTTAAATTGATGAACCGCAAATACACCCGTGAGCAATATCTGGAAAAGGCAATGGAGATAAAGCGCAAAAACCCCGAAATTTCCATTACTACCGATATAATTGTGGGCTTTCCCACCGAAACCGATGAGGATTTTCAGGATACGCTCTCCCTTGTAAAGCAGGTGGGCTTTGATATGATTTACACCTTCATCTATTCTCCCCGTCAGGGCACAATTGCTGCCAATATGGAGGGACAGATTCCCAGGGAGGTATCCAATGCACGCTTCAGCGCTCTTTCGGATATGCAAAATCAAATCGCTCAATCGCTCAATGACGGTTTTGTGGGAAAGACCGTAAGAGTCCTTTCCGACGGATACAACAAAAACGGTATTCCCTGCGGAAGAAGCACTCATAATAAAATAGTCACCTACGATAAATTTGTCCCCGCAGGCCAATTTATCGATGTGGAAATAAAAACCGCAGGGGCATATATGCTTTGCGGTACAGTAAAGAATTAAATTTGAAAGGAAATAAAAACCATGACACAAGAAATGAAAACAGCCATCGAAAACCTCAAAACCGCTCTTGCGGCCACCGAAGAATTAAAGGCATACAATGAAGCCAAGAAGGCCTATGATGCCGACGAAGAGCTCAACAAGCTCATCAACGAATACAATGTTCAGGCCGCTCTTCTCGAAACCGAGGCAAAGAAGCCCGAAGAGGAAAGAGATGCCTCCGTTCAGGAAAAGCTGGGCGCACGTATTCGTGAAATCTATGACCTTATCAGCGAAAACAAGTCCCTTGCAAAAATGCGTGAAGCAGAGGAAGCGCTTTCCTTCATCGTAAGCGAAATCAACAATGCCGTTCACTTCACCATCGAGCCCGAAGCAGCAAACTGCACTCACGATTGCTCTACCTGCGGCGGATGTCATTAAGAACGCTGACGCGTTCGATTAAAATGCAGGCATTTTAATCGGTTTTGTGGGCATCGGTCACTCGCGTC
>JAZSDB010000158.1:0-10515 GCA_045530975.1 Eubacteriales bacterium | reverse complement strand
AAAGCTTCTTTCCGGCGAGGAAAAGAATATTGCGGAGGGTATTTTCTGCCGACACTTTGCAAATTATGTTGCTGAAAATCAGACCGCTGATGTTACACAGCTTATAAACAATATTGTAGCCGATGCAGGCAGTTCCTTGAGTAAAAGCTCCTTTGCCGAAAATTGCTTCGGCAAGAATATTATAGACTCCCTTTTCAAAGCGATGGAGGACCCTCAAAGCAAGGCAAGAACCCTGTGCGCCTTCTTCTTCTCGGGCACCTCTGTAAAAACCGTATTGAAGGATGTGGAAAAGGGAAGTCAAGGACCTTCTCCCTATATGGGCGTAATGATTTCTCAAAGCAAGGCCCTCGAAGGGGAAGAGAAGGATAATCTCAAGGGTATAATTACAGAAACACTGTATGATTTGGGTGAAATGCCCACTACTGTGGATTTTGTGGATTATCTTGAGGATGATTCCCTTTATGTTTACCGTGAAAATATGGGTATCACTCTCGGCGAAATTGCATTTGCCAATGAGGAAAAGGATCCCTCCGGACTGGATAGCGTCGATAAAGCCATGGGAATTATGGCAAGTCAGCGTACCCCTATGTGGAACCCCTATCTCCGTTACGATTCCTATAACGGCGGGGCGCTTCCTCTTGTAAATAAGGGTGCGGAGGACAATAGGCGCAATAATGTGGCAAAGGCACTGCTTTATGCCATAGCAAAGGACAAGCTGTTCCTGAGCGAAAGCGAAAACAGCGGAAAAACAGTATATCATTACTTCGGTCCACGTGGTGTGGAAGCGGTTAAGCATTTGGACGAAGAAATAGCCGAAAAGGATTTTTACAGTCTTTGGTTATGGCTTCAGGCCAATAATGAGCTGACTGCCGATTGGAGCAAGGGCTATGATACGGCAGTAAAGGCCGAAATTTCAGAGCTTCCCTTCCTCGGAATGGGTGAATATGCCATTTCTCAAATGAAAACCCGCCTTCGCTCGGCTTGCTTCTTAAGCCAATTGGAGGAAATCCTTTTGAAGGTGGCCTGTGGCTCCGATGTTTTCGGTGAGCGACTGCTGAGAGTGGGTAAGGACACCGTTTATGCCTACTGCAACGCCCGCTACGATGAAACCGACGAAGAATTTTTAACCATATATCAATATATTGAAAAGCGTTTTTGCGATGGGGATAATAAAAAATCCGCATCAAAAGAGAAAAAGTATTTCCGTTCATACCGAAAAATCGATTTCGGCCCTGACGGTCAACAGTAAAATCCTCGGAAAGGAGAACAATAGCTTATGATCACATATGTTATAAACACATCTGAAAACAAAACCTTCGATAGCGACCGTTTGTTTGATGTGGCGGATTATAATAAAATCCGTTGGATGAATTGCCGTTTGGACAAAATACGTGAGTGCGCCGAGGAAATTTATATACGTCAGGACGTTTTGGGTGTTGATGACTTTCGGATTGCTGTAATTGTGGACTTTTTCGGTTATGACCGTATCCGTATTCCCTATGGCAGAAACGGCTATGGTGAAGAAAAGGGCGTTGACCTCAGCTTGTATATGCCCTATATCGAAACCTATATTGACGATCATCTTATCGGAAATCTCGAAAAACGTGAAATGTTTGCCAGCGATTATGAGATTTATTATGTTCAGAATTCCAAGTATGAGCGTTTTGAATTTCTGGCAAATGCACAAGAACAGCTGAGCACCATTTTAGAGGGTGTCAGCGGTGTGGATGCAAAGGATATTCCCGCAATACCCGAGGATAATTCCTCCGATGAAGACGATGAGGATGTTTTCGTAGAGGAAAAGGACGAAGGCGCTTCGGTTGAAACAGATGAAAAGGATAAAAAGGCCAACGGCTCCTCCGAAAAGGAAGAGGTTGTCTTGGCTTACGATACCTTCAAGCTGTACTGCACAAAGAGCGTTTCGCTTGAATTCAAGCTTACCGATTATCCCTACGATGCGGCAGGAAGAAGTCTTACCTTCGCACAGTTCTTCCGCGCCTTCCATCTCAGAGCATCTGCTCCCACAAAGCTTCGCCGCCATTACTATATAACCAATTACGGTAACGGTCCCGTGCGAGCTGCCTTTGATACACTATCCCTCTCTCTTTACATCATTCGTATGTACGAAAGAGAGGAATCTATGCTTGAGGAAGGGGATATGGAAATCCCAAGCATGGATGCCGATGCATTGCGAGATGTTTTAACCACCTCCTGGATGCGTATAACCGTTGCCCGTGAGCAGGCAGCTGAAAACCATGCGGAATATTATTCTCTCCATCAAAACCGCAATGAAATAAAGGACAATATTGCGGCTGTTGAAAATACCGATGAGGAAAAGGCCATTTTCCAAGAGCTTGCAAACCTTAAGGAAAAGGAGCTTTGCGGAGAAAAATCCGTAGATACTCTTTTCTACGAAATCGTAAAATTCGATGAAAAGACAGACGACGGCATAACCGCCGAGAATAAAGAAGAATTTGATGAGCTCTTTTCAACCTATCTCCATAAGCGTGATGAAACCAACGAAAAGAGCGTAGAGGCAGAATTCAATAAGCTCCGCAAGATGGGCGCTTTGGCTATGACCGATCAATGCCCCTCCAACGAGCAGTATGTTTTTGCCGTAAACGAAAAACACCAAAGCATTTCCGAACTGTTCAAGCGTGCCCTGGGTGCGGAATATATTGAGGTGGATTATTCCAAGGAACGCGAGGCGGCCGAAGAAGCATACAAGGAGTATAATAAGTGGCGTGCTTGTATCCACAAGAACATTATAGGCGATCTTATCTTCCTTATCATAACTGTAATGATAATGATAATCCCCTATAAGCGCCTGCAAATCGGTGTTCCCGCCTATGTAAGCTTGGGCAACCACACTCTTGTTCTTATGACCACTGTGGTCTTTGGCATTCTTTTTGCCATTGCTTTTGTGTTGAATCTTATCATACCTATGTGGCGAATGAGGCGTGAGCGTAAAAAGATCATCGATAATTATATGATGTGTCTGGCAAAACGCCGTTATTCCTTCTCCTCTATCCGCCGCAGATATGAAAAGGACCTTATCCGTATTGAGGAAGCCCGTTACGAGGTTCGTCAGATCACCCATATCCATCAGGCAAATCTGGCAAAGGAACGTCGTATTACCGCATACCGTGTATTGCTGGAGGAGCTCCACGATAAGGTAAGCAGTATGCTTAACAATCTGGGTGTTGAACCTACCTACGATCCCGAGGTTGTGGGTACCGAATATTACGACGTAAATAAGCTTTTACGTAGCAAGGATAAGCAGATTTATCAGATTTTCTCTGTTGAAACCATTGAACAACTCTTTCCGAGAAAAAGGGGTAAGAATTTATGATAGGCGCAATACTTAAAATATTTATAATATTGCTTGTGCTGTTCCTGTTGGCATTTCCTCTGCTGCCCTTTTCTCTCTCCTTGGGCAAGATATACACACTGCATTCTCTCCGCTTCCGCCATCCCGAAAACCGAAAAAACTGGCGCTTTGCGTTGATGGTAGTGGCGTATTATGCCATAATTGCCGTATTTTTCGATATCTGGCACCTTTTAACCAACCTTATTAAGCAAATCCCCTTTATTTCCACCTATCTTCCCTCCAAGCTGGGCACGTGGATTTCTCATGTGGATTTCATAATATTTGTGGTAGCGGCGCTGATTATCAATTTCCTTCTTATTTACTTCTTCTTTGTGTCCAAGGCCATCGCCAAGGACGGCATCCCCTCTTTGTGGAAGCGTTGGAAGAATCGCAAAAACAAGAAGAAAACCACAAATGACAACAAGGACGAAAAGCAGGAAGAGGACAACAAGGACGACGAAAGCCGCAAAAAGGACCGTATTCCTATTTTCGACCACTCCTCCGAGGAAGAAATAAAGAACGAATCCGAGGAAGAGGGTGAGGGTGAAGATGGCACCGATGAAAATGGTGCCGAGCCCGCAGACGAAAAAGACAAAAAGGACGAAAAGAAAAAGGCCGACGATAAAAAGGCCGCAGATACAGCAGATAACGGCGAGGAAAAGATAGAAAAGGTTCTTAAAATCATTAAGAACGGTTTCCTTTCTCTCTTCTTCGAGGGCGAGGATTTCTGCTATGCAAGACCTTGGCTTATCAGAGTAAGAAAGGTAACACAGAGCTTCCTCTATCTTGTAGAGTCAGTATATCTGTTGCTGTTTGCTCTGCTCCTTGCGGCAATTTTGTTCCCTATGCCCGATGTTGTTTATGCCTTCCTTCTCAATGTTTTGAAGGTGCAGGAATGGTATATCTATCCCATCTTCTCTATCTTGTTCCTGCAGGAGCTTTGCAATTATGCGGATGCACCTCCCGAACCTACCGAGGACTCTGTTTTCAAGAAGAAGGCAGAAAAGAAGAGCAAGGAAGAAAAGAAGAAAGAAGCCCGTCTCCGTGCGCTCCATTCCGAGCTTACCAAGCGCTTTGACAGGGAACACAAGCTTCGCTATTATCCCGAAGCAAGTAAAAAAGAGGTTGCGGATTATGTCTGCACCAATGTAGCGTACAAGAGCGCACTTGAATATATCAAGCGCCATATGCAGTCCACCTCCGGCAGAGTTGTACAGAGCTATATGGAATGTCTTGACGCTACCTTCAATAACAACCACGTTTATTTTGCCGCATCCTATTATTCCGAATTGGGTGAATATGTGGCGGCATATACCTACATCCGTCTTCTCTCCGGCGCAAGAATGATTTTTGTTGTTTCCGATCCGGAGGAAAAGGAAACCCTTAAAAAGCATATCGGTGAACGTCTTATGCAGTTTACCGGCAGCTCTCAGGGCTGTACCTGGCGTATCTATACCGCCGGTGAACGCCTTGATCAGGCAGACGTGCTTATTGCAACCCCCTCCGATTTTGCCGATGATAACCTTATAGAGCAATATCCCGGCTTTTTTGAAGAGGTTTCCAATGCCGTATTTATCGATTCCGATAAGATGGTTGCGCTCAACAGCTATCTCTGCATAGTTATGTCCAACCGTCTGCAGAAGGCAACCTCTAACCGTATCCGCTTTATGTTCCTCAGCTTGGACCTCCTGAAGGGCTTTGCTGCGGCAACTCTGCCCAAGTTCTTCTGTGTTGACAAGGTGCTCAATTTCAGCAGTGCCGAGGAAAACGAAACCGTTTCCTACACTCTTTGGAACAAGGAAAGCAAAAACCACCGTATTTACAATAAAAACGGTCAGAAGCTTACGGGTATTGAATGTATTATTGCGGAATTGGCCCGTAAGTACGGTGTTGACGGTATCCGTCTTATTACCGAATCACCCATAGGTCACGCCGAAAGAAAGATTCTTTCCATGCACGATGTGGAGATAAATAATATGTACCGCCCCGTTTCGGATGTGAACTATATGATCTATTCCGATGAACGGTGTAACCTTTCGGCGGCGCTTTATGCCTGCGCCCGCTTCCGCGGTAAAAACAAATCTATTGTTCAGATTCTCAGCAAGCCCTATTTGCTCCGCGAATACTTTATGGCAAAGACGGTTTCCGAGAAGTATATCAACCGTTCCTCCTTCATTCAGCCCCGTGTTACCGACCACGCAGAGCGCCATAGGATAAGCTTGCTGCGCATCTTCTGCGAGGCAACGGCAGAGAAGGGTATGCGTATTTCTGTATTTGAAGAGAAAATGCGCAATGCTATTAACGGCACTTTGGAAAGAGGCGATGTCATTGCCTCCGAGTTTTGCCGTGTAATGCTGGAGGGCAACGGAAACAAGCCCGACGGCTTGAGCTACAAGGCCCTTGCCGCCTACCTTATCGCAGGTCTTTATGATGATGAAACCTGCGGTGCAATGTTCAGCAAGGCCAACAAGGCAAAGGATTTCTACCTTATCATCGATCCCAATCACGATAATGATGCGCTTTCGGTTACAAACGAAAAGCATATCCTCTTCAACCGTGTTAAGGAAATCTTTGATCGCCTCTTTGAAAGCGATAAAAAGGTTGAAATGTGCATAAACGACGAAACCATCGGCGTTTTGGATACATTCCCCAGCCGTACACATTTGGAATACATCGCAGGACAGAGCATTATTTACGATAATTCCGAATATGAAATCGAGCATATCACCGAGGACGGAACCAAGCTGTTCCTCCGCCGTGAAAATGCAAAGATTAAGAACTGCCTTGATACGGTTCATCTCCGCCGTTATGACGTTAAGGGTATAGAGCCCTTCGGCACCGTTGGCGTATTGCACAGCACGAAAACACCTCTTGCAGAAATCCGTGTTACCCGTTGCCGTGCCGAATATGTGGGCGAAACCTACGGCTTTTACAGTCTTACCACCGACAGACAAACTATCGATTTCTACCGTGGCGTAGAGGGCAACCCCCATGTCAAGGAAAAGAATGTTCGTGACATCAAGATGGATGACGGACGTTTGCTGAAGGTAGAGCTTGTTTGCCGTGATATGGAATGTAACGACGGTATGAGAATGCTTCTCAGCGCCGTGTTCAATGAATTTATCAAAACCATCTTCCCCCGTGCCTACCGTTGTGTGGCAATTATGCCTATTTTGGCAGAGCCCCTGCCTTTCAGCGAAGAAAACGAGCCCGTGGGAGAAGTAAATTGCATAAAGGCCCTTTATCCCTATCTGCAAAATCCTCAGGGCGATTTAGTGGAAACCGATTCCACCCGTATGCAGTTCCTCTTTATCAACGATTGCAAAGAGGATATCGGTGTGCTCGATTGGTTCTACGATAAGGCCGCCTTCTATATGCAGGAATTCCTTGCCAATGTATATTCCTATCTCCATTGGCTGAAGCTCCACGAGGACAAGGAGCATTACATCTACTTCGGTGGCGAAAAGCTTCCCGAATGCTATGATCTCGACGGTCTTTGCAACCTCTTTGCCGATTTCAACTGGATTCTCAGTGATAGCGGCGATCAGGACTTTGAAACCGCAGGTGACGATGTGGAGGAGGTTATTACCGACCGTTGCGCCTTCTGTCACAAGGTTCTGGAAAGCGGAAGATATGCGTTGTTCAGCAAGCACCGCTATATCTGCGCCGAATGCTTTGTTACCGTTGATGATATGGATACTCTCCACGAGCTTTATCTTAAGGTAAGAGAATACCTTGTTGAAAAGTATCCCGATATTAAGCATCCTGCCGTAAGCACAGGCATCGATCCTGTAAAGGATGATCTGCTGCCTCATCAGGTGCTCAGCGAATATTATTACCGTATAGACGATCAGAACAAGACCGTAATGGTAGAGCGTGACGATCCCGAAACCAACGTTGAGGTATCTCTGCTCCGCGGTATTATCGGCTTGTGGCAGATCGAAAACCGCCTTACAATTCCTCATGCGGCCGCACAGCTCTATTTTGAAGAGCTTCTCTATCTCAGAAGTCAGGATAAGCACGAAAGCGCAGATTGGATTTATCAGGCGTTGGATGCACAGCTCCGCAGCAATGTGGATGAAATTGCCGCCTTTGTAGGCGTGGATGTGTCCCACGGTCCTGTTCCCGAACCCGAGGAGGATAAAACCGAGGGCGACGGTACCGATAACACCTCCTCCGATGATAATCATACAGAGGAAAAAACGGATGAAAAATCCGAGAACAACGGTGAAAATAGCACCGATAATTCCTCCGAGGCACCTCTTGCCGAGGGAAGCGATGCTCCCGACGAAGCATCCGAGGAAACCTCCGATAATACATCCGACGGCACTGCCGATGATGCAGTGGAAGAAGCACCCGCTACCGTTCACACCTCCTTTGAATTTATGTTCATAAAGGCCAAGGAAGTGGATAATTCCAAGGATAGCACCGTGGATGATTTCGACGAAGAGGGCTTTGAGGATTCCGACGAAAAGCTGTATAGCGCCAATAAGGTTCCCCGCTTCTGGAAGCGTTATCTGAAGAAGCAAAGCATAGATGACGGTCAGGCCGAGGATATTTCCGATGCATTGGAGGAAAATGACGTTTCCGAGGTTACCGAGGAGGTTCCCAACGAGGGCACCGATGATACCGCAGGCGATAATCTCAACGGCTCTTCCGATGAAAGCGGAGAAACCGCATCTGAGGATACCTCCGACGAAAGCGCCACCGACGAAAGCTCTTCCGAGGAAGGTACTGCCGAAGGCGGTGAAGAGGGCAAGAACGAGAGCAGCACAGAGGATGATAAATCCAAGGGCGGCTCCGATGAAGGAAAAACAAAGGATTCCAAGCCCAAGGAAACCAAGAAGAAAAAGAGATTTTGGTTCTTCGGCAAGACCGAGGGCGATAAGATGGTTCCTCACGAGCCCGAGGAGGATACCAATCCTGCCATCCGTCTGTACAACGATATTGTTCGTGCCGCATATAATTACAGCGGCGACGGTATTTCCAGAATCGGCCTTTCCGACGATATGGTTCAGAGAATATTCTATTATGTTCTCGGCGACTATCCCGAGCTCTTCTGGGTTCAGACCTATTCCTATACTCCTTCCGAAATCTTCCTGAAATTCCGTTGCAAGGATGCATACGGAAATCTGGATGTAAAGCAGGTAAACAAAAAGCGTGCCGCTCTCAGAAAGGGCGCAAAGAAGTTTACCAAGGGTATTTCCCGCCGCACCGATCCTTATGAAGCATTCCTCAAGATTTACCGCCGTCTTATCCTTACCTTGGATTACGATGGCAAGGGACTTGATATGGGTGTTGACAGAGATGTAACCAAGGACGATCCCTTGCGCTCCCTGTACAGCGCCATAGTTGAAAATAAGGTGGTTTGTGCCGGCTATGCCGCCGCATTGCAATATCTGTTGCAGTCTGCGGGCTTGGTTTGCGGATACGTAATAAGCGAAGTGGATGCGCTTTCGGGTGTATGCCACGCCTTCAATATGGTTAAGATAGGCCGATTTGTTTATTATGTGGATGCTACCTGGGGCGATATTTCCAATACAAAGACCGGCGATGCCAATGTAGATCTTGTGCTTTACGATTATTGCTGTGTTCCTTATAACGAATTTTTAAAGGCCAACCCCGGCGATCAGATTTATCACACTCCCAGAAAGAGCTTCTATCCCGATCTTGGCGCAATGCAATACAGCAATCACGAGTTCTTCCGTTATCAGAATGCCTATTTCGACAGATATGATCCCGATAGAATTGCCGAAGCATTTGCAAGATTTGCTCTGGAATACGACGCAAAGACAATGGGTGACTTCACTCTGGGCTTCCGTTGCCCCGATGCTTCTCAGCTGCAGTATATCGCACACAGTCTGGAAACACAGAACGGCTTGTCTATGGTGAAGGAAAGAGCGGCAGAAATTGTGGGCAAGAAGAATAAGAAGGCGCTGAAGCTTCTTGAAAGAACCAGCTATTCTCTCTACTTGAACACCAATACCTGCACCGCCCACTTTGTATATCCCGATCCCGATAAAAAGAAATAAAATAGAAAACGCTGCGCCTTTGCGTGGCGTTTTTCTTATTGACTATGGGACAAAATGCTGTTATACTTATATAAACAAAAAAGAGAATAAAGGAGCATATTATGGCAAAAACAATTCAGGATGTTTTGACAATAATCAAGGAAAACGATATAAAAATGGTGGATTTCAAGATGGTTGACATCAACGGCCAGTACCGCCATGTAACCATTCCCGCCGAAAACTTTTCGGAAGATACAATGAAAAGCGGTATCGGCTTCGATGCCTCCAACTATGGCTATGCTGTGGTTGAAAAGAGTGATATGGTATTTATTCCCGACCCCGATACAGCTCTTATCGATCCCTTTTGCGGCATTCCCACCCTGTCTATGACGGGTAATGCAATGATTATCGGCAAGGACGAAAACCGCCCTCTTGCCCAGTATCCCCGTAATATCATCCGTGCGGCTGTGGAATATATGAAGGCCAGCGGTGTTGCAGATACAATGAAAATCCTTCCCGAATTTGAATTTTATCTTTTCGATAATGTTACCTGGGGTGTTGACGGTAATTATATCGGTGCATCGGTTGATGCAAATCAGTCCTATTGGAACAGCGCCACCGACGGCTTGGGCGTGGTTGTACCCAAGCAGAAGAATTACCATATAGCAAAGCCCTTCGATACCTCTTATGAATGCAGAAGCGAAATGTGTATGCTCATGAAGGAGGCAGGTATCGAAATCAATTACCACCATCCCGAGGTTGCCGCATCCGGTCAGTTTGAGATAGAGCCCCAGCTTGGCGAGGTTGTTCATATGGCCGACGCTACAATGATGATAAAGTATATCATCCACAATACCGCCCTTAAATACGGAAAGAGCGCCACCTTTATGCCCAAGCCCATTTACGGCGAGGCAGGCAGCGGTATGCATGTTCATATGCTGCTGCTTAAGGACGGCCAGCCTGTGTTCTCCGATGACAACGGCTATTCTCATCTGAGTCAGACTGCCCACTATTTCATGGGCGGCCTGCTGAAGCACATCAGCTCTCTGTGCGCGCTGACCAACCCCAGCACCAATTCCTTCATGCGCCTGGTGCCCGGCTTCGAAGCCCCCGTCACTGTGGGCTACGCCACCT
>JAZSDB010000250.1:0-6665 GCA_045530975.1 Eubacteriales bacterium | reverse complement strand
CCCTCTATGGTTAAGAAATCTGCCATTGTTGCAATAGTTTGGGTTGTTCTTGCACTTGTTGCTGTTATCGTTATCGCTGTGTTCGGACGTATTCTCGTCGGAAACGAGCTTCTCGCTAATGACCAGCAAAGCTTGGTATTTATCAAACTTGCAAGAAATCTCTTCCCCGCATTTATCGCAGGTCTGCTTCTTTCGGCAATCATTGCGGCTTCTATGTCCACCGCGGACAGCCAGCTTCTCGTCGCTTCCTCCTCCTTCACCTCCGATATTTATAAGCCCGTTATCCGCAAGAATGCTTCCGACAAGGAAACTCTTTGGGTCGGCAGAGGTGTAGTTTTGATTGTTGCTGTTGTTGCATACTTCATTGCAAGCAGCAAGGGCGAAGGCGCACAGGCAATTATGAATCTGGTTGAAAATGCTTGGGCGGGCTTCGGTTCTGCCTTTGGCTCGGTTGTAATCCTCTCTGTTTTCTGGAGAAGATTTACATACAAGGGTGCTCTTGCGGGCGTTATCGTAGGCGCTTTGGTGGATGTGGCATGGTATATCTTCCTTGCTTCCTCTACCGGTATTTACGAGCTTATTCCCGGCTTTGCTGCAAGTATGATCGCTGCTGTTGTGGTTACTCTTCTCGATAAAGAGCCCTCTAAGGAAATTACTGATATTTACGATAAAGCAACAACTCCCTGCGAAGACTGATAATTAAAAAGAAAACCTCTTGTCCCGATGACAAGAGGTTTTTGTTTTTTATTTTTCGTTTTTGGGGATAATGAGATTGATAGCTCTCGGCAATACTTCTATTATAGGGTTGCGCATGGGGTAAATTTCACCGTCGAGATTAAGGTCTACGGTTTCATCGGAGATAATCTGCATTTTTTTGCATTGCTTGTAGCTAACAAACTGCTTGTATTGATGGATGTATTCACCTTTTCGGAATTTTCCCACAATGGAAATAAATTTAGGAAGGGAAACGGTATCCACTCTTATAAAATCAATCATACCGTCACGCAGGTCGGAAAAGGGAGCTGCCTTGAATCCGCCTCCGTAAAATTTTCCGTTGGCGGCAATGGCAAAGAGATAGGGACCTGTGCCCGCTTTTCCCATGGTTTCGCCATCCACAAGCACGGTGAAATAGTTTTTCATTTTGGTGAAAAGGCATTTCACCAAGGACATTTTGTATGCCATTCCTCCGCTTACCAGGGGTAGCTTTTTAAAATCCTTCTGCCCCTTGGCGGTGGCGGCATCGAAGCCGACGGATACAATATTTAAGCTGACTTTTTCGCTACCCTCGGTATCTCTGGCCAGAAGCAGGTCAACATCCAAAATATCGCCATTCATAAGAGCGGGAAAGCTGCGAAATCTCTCGGGCGCAATATCAAAGCTGCGGACAAAATCGTTACCGGAGCCGATGGGGACAATGCCGACGGCGCAGTTTTTGTTGCCGGAGCGATAAACACCGTTTGCTACTTCGGAAAGGGTGCCGTCGCCGCCGCAGGAATAAACCCGCACGAATTCATCGGTGTGGTTGCGCAGGTATTCCGCGCATTCTCTTTCGGCCGCTCCCGGAGCATCGGTAACGTAAATATCGTAGGGCTCGGTATGATTCAATCCGTTGATGTGCTGAATAAGCTTTTTTGTAAGGTCCTTCACTCCCGATGCGGGATTCAATACAAACAAGTGCCGTGCCATAATTTGTACCTCCTTTTAAGGGGATATCAATTTATTCGATAATGTAGGGCGTTTTTCCTTCTTCGGCAGAGGGTGGGACAGGAGAAGCGAGGGAAACAATATCATCTATTCGTTTTCCCAGCAGAAAGGCATTTTTTGTGTCCTTATCGGCAGACAGTGCCTTTACCGGCTTCGTAATAATTTCCATTATTTTGTTGTTTTTTGCATTTTTCAAAATATCACAGCCCACACGGTCTGCGGCAAGCACGCAGGTGTAGGGTGGGTTGCAGATCACGCTTTCCGCTTCAATGGCGAAAACCATTGAGTTTACCGCACGCCTGATGCGGGCGTCGGTGTAAATCTTGTCACGGCAGAGCGATACGAGCTCATTTACCGAGGATGCCCTCATAGCTGCCGCAAGGATTTTTCTTGCCAGATCGTCGGTTACGGAATATAATCCATCAAGGGCTTTTCCGCTGTGAGCGATGGCACGGAGAGTGCCGATGTAAAAGGAATCGAGCTTTTTCCCGTCGGTGGGGAAGGAAATTCCCAGTTGGGATTTCAGTATTTCTCCGCTGCTTTGAGGCAGGGCGTTTATCATAGCTTCTCCGTCCGATTTTCTTATTTCGGAGGAGGACAAAAATTCGGTATTGCGCTTTATTCCGTAGGGGGAAATTCCCGTGCCCTTGAGGGCAGAGAGATATTCGAGGGCCAGAATGTTGTTTGGCTTTGCAAGAGCTTCCTTGGCGTAGGCGCCCAGATGCTTTTCCAAAATTCGGGACAATAGCTGAGGATAGGACAGATTTTTACAGCTTTCACGCTCTTCCGACAAAAGACGGGAAAAATCCTCGCCTTCCATAAAGCTATGCATCTTCAAAAGAGCTTCTTGGTCTTCTTCTATGCCAAAGGCCAGAAAATCACTGCCGATGGCTTGGGCAATGCGCACTCCCGCAGAAGCAAAATCCTTTGCGGAGGCACAGCACCAGGGCAGAGGAAGCTCCAAAACCAGATTTGCACCCGAATTGAGCGCAGTGCGGGCACGGAGATACTTATCGGCTACGGCAATGGAGCCGCGCTGAACGATATTTCCGCTCATAATGCATACAACGGCACCGAAATCCGAGCGTAACCTCTCCATTTGATACAAATGACCGAAATGGAAGGGGTTGTATTCACATATAACCGAAACCAACTTTCTGTCCATTTAACAAAAATCCCTTGCAATTCCCATATAAAGGTAGTATAATAAAAATTAACATAAAAGTCAATAAGGAGTCAAATATGTATATTCTGGTTGTAAATGCGGGAAGCTCTTCCCTTAAATATCAGCTGTTCGATATGGACAACAGCTCGGTTCTTGCAAAGGGTAACTGCGACCGTATAGGTATAGACGGTGTTCTTACCCATACCCCCGCAGGAAAAGATAAGTTTGTTAAGGAAGTGGCAATGCCCACTCACGCTCAGGCGGTAAGCGTTCTTATGGAAACCCTTACCGACAAGGAACACGGTGTAATTTCCGATATGTCCGAAATTTCTGCCGTAGGCCACCGTATAGTGCACGGCGGTCCCTGGCTTATCGATAGCGTTCAGGTTGACGAAAAGGTTTTGGAAGACCTTGAAAAGTGCCGTTCTTTGGCACCTCTTCATACCGGACCACACCTTTTGGGTATCAGAGGATGTATGGAGGTTATGCCCAACACTCCTCAGGTTATCGTAATGGATACCGCTTTCCACCAGACTATGCCTCCTCAGGCATATACTTATCCTATCGATCAGAAGGTAGCCGAAAAGCATCACATCCGTCGCTACGGCTTCCACGGTACCTCTCACCGTTATGTTTCCGGTAAGGCAATAGAATATCTTGGAAATCCCAATGCGAAAATTGTTACCTGCCACTTGGGTAACGGCTCCTCCATCAGTGCGGTTGATGCAGGTAAATGTGTTGATACCTCGATGGGCTTCACTCCTCTTGAAGGCGTGATAATGGGCTCCCGTTGCGGTGCTGTTGACCCTGCTATCGTTCCCTTTATTATGGAAAAGGAAAATATTCCCGTAGAGGAAATGGGCAACTGGATGAACAAGAAGTGCGGCTTTTTGGGCGTTTCCGGCATTTCCAGCGACCTTCGTGAAATCGAGGCGGCTGTTAACGAGGGCCACGAAATGGCAACCCTGGCCTGCGACATTCTTGCATATCAGATCAAAAAATACATTGGTGGCTATGCGGCCGCAATGAACGGCTTGGACTGCATTGTTTTCACTGCAGGTATCGGCGAAAACAACAGCGATATCCGTTCCAGAGCGCTTAAAAACCTTTCCTTCTACGGCATTGAGCTGGATGAAGAAAAGAACAAGATCAGAGGTGAAATGGTTATAAGCACTCCTCAATCCAGAGTTAAGGTTTTGGTAATCCCCACCAATGAAGAATTGGTTATCGCATCCGATACAATGAAGATTATTTCCCAAGGCAAATAATGGATAAGGAAAAGATTGTTCCGCCAAAAGAGGATCACAGCGGTCACCGTAACCGTAAGCGGACCGCTCTGCTAACCTCGGGCGTATCCAAAATGACAGATGTGGATATTCTGGAAATGCTGCTTTACTATGCAGTGCCCAGAACCGATACCCGCCCCACTGCCGAGGCCCTGCTTAAAAGGTTCGGCACGCTGGAAGGGGTTGTCAATGCCGATACAAGCGAGCTTGTGAAATATTCGGGATTAAAAACCAATGCCGAAATCCTTTTCACTCTTCTTAAGGAGCTTAATTCAAGGGCAAACAAGCCCGATGTCCTGCCTGACCTGCTTTCCCCCGAAAAGACAAAGCAATACCTGATAAACCTATACAAGGAAATCGGTGTGGAAACGGTGTATGCTCTCTATTTCAATGACGGAGGGGCACTGGTAGGAAAGCAAATTATTTACAGAGGCGATATGGGTTCGGTGCGCTTTTCCCTGCGGATTATCACCGAGGGCGTGATAAAATGCGGCGGAACCTCTGTGATTCTTGCCCATAATCATCCCAGCGGCAAGCCCATTCCCTCCAATGATGACATTCTTACCACCAGACGTATTGCGGCTCACCTGAAGGCCAATGATATAAAGCTGATAGAGCATTATATTGTAGGCGGCAACAAGTGTGAGGGTATGATGCACATAATATAAGGAAAAACCACGTTTTGTTTGCAAAACGTGGTTTTTGTTTTGTAATTAAGCTGTCCGGCAAATGTATTTCGCCGGCTGTGATAAAAGTCCGTTTATTTTCGTCCGGGACGCATACCGCCCTGAGGAGGTGTGGGACGATCACCGCCGGGGCCGCCGCCGGGACCGCCGCCGCTACCCTGAATGAGATTGGATAGGGTGATGTCGGCAAGCTTTGTGCCGCCCGAAAGGGTGCTGTTGTGAGCGTAGCCGTTTTCATCGGCACCTTCCACAGTACCTCCGCATAGGATGGTGTAGCTCTTGTCCTTCTGCAGCTCGGGAGCGGTGACAACCGCCGATTGATATGCCTTTTTGGGAGTAAAGGAAACAATTACATTGCCGTCGCTGTCACACAGAGCAAAGCTTGTGTTGGCGCCTTGTGTGGTAAAGGACTGTAAAATAGCGCCCTGATTTTCTGCCGAGGAGAAATTCTGCGCCATACCCGAGCTTCCGAGAGCCACCAGAATACCGCCGGTAACACTTGCACTGCCGTCGTAATCAAAGGCGCCGTTGCCTTCGTTGGTGGGACCGCTGACCAGCACCACTCCGCCCGTAAGAGCAAAGGTGCCGTTGGAATCAACACCGTCACCGTTGGAATTTATAAGGGTGTAGCCGCCGGAAATCAGGATTTCACCGATACCGTTTGAAAATTGGCCCATACCGGGACGTCCTCCCGTTACGGCAGAGGAATCGTTACCGCCTGCCGCATTCAGCCCGTCGTCGGAAGCGGTAATGTCCAGATTGCCTCCGCTTATGAAAATGCGGCTGCTTTCTATGCCCTCGTAGCTTTTTGAAATGGTTATATCACCATTTGCGATTGCAAGGTCGGTATCGGCGTGAATGCCGTCGTCGCCGGAGGAAAGGGCATAGCTTCCGCCGGAAATACAGATGGTGTTGTTTGAATGAATACAGTCGTCCTTGGAGCTTATGTCAAAGCTGCCGTCATATATAATAATATCGGATTGTGCCTTTATTCCTTTGAAGGATTCGGTGGAGGAGGAGAGGGCGCCTCCGCTTCCGCCGCCACTGGTGATTTTTATATCACCGTTGTCGATGCGGATTGCCTTTTCGGCCTGAAGTCCGTCGTTGGCGGCAGTAATGTTAATGGTGCCGCTTTCCATATAGATATATCCACGCTGCGCATCCTCATCATTGTCGGAACGGATGCCGTCACTGCCTGCATTAACGGTAACGGAGGCGGAGCTGATTTTTACACAGTCCTTGCCGTTCAAGCCGACATTTTTGGCTTCTGCATTTATGGTGGAGGAAACTATTACAAGGTCATCCTTGGAAACAATACCGTGCTTGTTGTTGCCCTTTACATCGAGAGAGCCGCTTCCGTTAATGGTAAGGTCGGCACGGGAAAAGATTGCACCGTCGGCACTGCTGTCCTCGGAAAAGGTGTAGCCCTCGCCATCGGAAACACTGTTTTCACTGCCCTCCTTAAGGGTGATAAAAACCTTGTCTGCTTCGGAAATAAATATTGCGGGGCCGTCGGGGTTGTTGATCTTTACATTATCAAAAATAATATGGATCTTGGCATCGTCGGGAGCGTTGACCGAAAGGGAGGTATAGCTTCCGCTGAGGACATAGGTGCCCTCCTTGCCAATGGAAACCTTATCTCCTTCGGGAGCTTGGGCTTCGTTTTCGTTATAGCTTTCCTGCTTATCCTTTTCGGTGAATTCAAAATCCATTCCCGTAAGGTCGGCATTGGAAATATCCTCGGGTATAGTGCCGGAGGGCACATCACTGATGGGCGGAACGCTTTGCTCGCCCGTTCCGTTGCATGAGCAGAGCAGTAAAAGT
>JAZSDB010000062.1:0-1716 GCA_045530975.1 Eubacteriales bacterium | reverse complement strand
TTTTTTCTAATTTAATTTTCTTGTCGATGGAGTCCAAAATATCGTCGGGCGCGGCGATTATTTCAAGATACGTAAGAGGGTTTCCGTCTTTATCCACGTCAACAGGGTCGTTTATAGAGGTCACATTGGCATGCTTCTTTTGGGAACGGAAATACATCAATATCTCATTTTGCAAGCATTTTCCTGCATAGGTGGTAAACCTTGCGCCCTTGGAAATATCAAAGCTGTCGATAGCCTTAATAAGCCCTATTGTACCCACCGAAACCAGATCGTCCTGATCACGCGCGGTGGTGTAATACTTTTTCACGATATGTGCAACCAGCCTAAGGTTATGTTCGATCAATTTGTTTCTTGCCGCCATATCGCCTTGGCGGGTTCTTTTAAAAAGGCGATATTCCTCTTCTTTGGACAAAGGAGGAGGAAAGGAATGAGTGTCTCCTGTCCTTAAAAGCAGGCAAAAACATTTGGAAAGGATGGATAAAAGAAAGGATAGCAATAAAATCACCTCTGTAATAATATGTTTCGCAAAAAGGTTATATGCCTCAACATTTATTTACCTTTTTTCACTTGAAAAATGCGCTTGCATATAATATAATAAGAGGTGATTAAGTATGTCGGTTGTCGGCAGTATATTCATTGCGATGCTGGCCGGGCTTGGTGTGGCTTTGTCGGTTTTGGAATTTATCCGAAAGAGTCGGGCAAAAAAGGGATGCTTTCTTTGTGTTTGCTTCGATGACGAGCTTGCTGAGGATACGTTGCCGGATATGCTTATTATCTGCCGTACCGATGCGGATCAGGAAGAGATAATTCGCCGCATTGGAGAAAGAGATCAACGGCGGATATATTTGAAATATTTATAGATTTCAGAAAGGCAGGAAACGGAGCTTGGCGGAACTTTATCTGGACGGCGTTGTTGAAGACATAATATATACCAATGCCGAAAACGGATATACCGTTTGTACCGTTAACTGCGGCGGCGAGCCTGTTACGCTGGTGGGCATAATGCCCTATATTGCCGAGGGCGAGACGGTTCGGGTTCAGGGCACTTGGCAGGTTCATGCCACTTTCGGGCGACAGTTCAGGGTGGATTATTTCGAAAAGAAATTACCAACCACCACTGCGGCTATATTGAAATATCTTGCCTCCGGCGCAATAAATGGAATAGGACCCGTTACGGCGGAGCGCATTGTTGATAAATTTGGGGAAGAAACCCTTGATATTATCGAAAATAACCACCGTTGGCTATGCGATATAAGAGGAATTTCCCCAAAACGTGCCGACGAGATACATAAAAACTATGCGGAGCAATTCGGCATGAGAACGGTTATGATGTTCTGTAATCAGTTCTTCGGCCCTGCTGTTTCGGTTAAAATTTTTAAGACCTATGGGTCTGCAGCCATTGATATTATCAAAAAAACGCCCTATCGACTTTGTTCGGATATTCCCGGAATCGGGTTTGAAAAAGCGGATAAGGTCGCTATGTCGCTGGGTTATACCGATGACACTCCGGAGCGAATTGAGGCGGGCATAGTTCATATTTTGAACGTAGCTTCTATGAACGGCGGCCATTGCTTTTTGCCGAAGGAAGAGCTTTTAGATGATGCCGCCAGAGTTTTGGGTGTGCGCCGAGAAAGCGTTGCCGTTGCGGCGGAACGGTTGGTTTCGGTTGAACGTCTTAAAAAAATCCCCATTGAGGATTATACAGCCTTTGCATTG
>JAZSDB010000123.1:0-3849 GCA_045530975.1 Eubacteriales bacterium | reverse complement strand
GAGGAAGTTGCAAAGTTGGGGAAAATATCGATTCTTTGCAAAAAAGTGCTTGACAAATGGGGAAAGTATCTGTATAATCACCCATGCGCTGAGATGCTGGTATAGCTCAGTTGGTAGAGCAGCTGATTTGTAATCAGCAGGTCGGGGGTTCGAGTCCGTCCACCAGCTCTCTTCTTTTGTCAAAATCAAATATTTATGGGGGAATTCCCGAGCGGCCAAAGGGGGCAGACTGTAAATCTGTTGTCACTGACTTCGGTGGTTCGAATCCACCTTCCCCCACCAGAAAAAAGCATCGACTTTGTCGGTGCTTTTTTCAATGATGTTTGCCTTCGGCAAATGATGTTGGCTCCGCCAATGATGACGGCTGCGCCTAATGATGCGTGCCTTGCGGCACATTGGGCAAACATCGCATCATTGCGACCAACGGGAGCAACATCATTTTGAGCGAAGCGAAAAACATCATATCGCCGCAGGCGATGTATCATTAAGATATACAAAGCACCGCCTTGATTTGTTGGCGAAAGTGTGATATAATAATGCAAAGCAAGGCGGTCATATTCCGCAAAATTTTCATCCCGACCAAGTCGGAATATCTCTGAACGCCGTCTTTAAAAAATACAATATCAAAGGAGAACCGTTTATGAAAAAAATTGCGCTATTGATGTCAATGGTTTTGATGCTTTCCCTGGTGGCTTGCGGTGGGAAAACCGAAAACAGCTCATCGCTTTCCGATACCTCAAATGAAAACGATAACAACCAATCCAATTCCGATGCTTCGGAGGAAACAGGTGATCCTATCGAGGTAGAAAACGGACTTTTCGTAAAAATGCCCGCAGACGGAGCATTGAAAATCGCTCAGTTTGCCGACCTTCATTTCGGCACAGAGGGCAAGCCCTATCAGAACGATAAAGAGGAAAGAACCAAGGCATATATGAAGTATATTGCCGAGGAACACAAGCCCGACCTTATCGTTTGCTCGGGTGACAATATTATGTCCACAGGCGTAAATGCCCTTAAAGAGTTTGTTGCTCTTATGGACAGTCTGAAAACTCCTTGGACCTTTGTTTACGGCAACCACGATGCCGAATTGAGCACCGCAGGTTATTCCAAAAAGGAGCTGTCTGCTTACTTGGAAAGCTGCAATTCTCCCTATCTTCTTTATGAATCGGGATATGTGGAAGAAAGCAATAACCGCTACGGCAATTTTTCCATATCGATTTTAAGCAACGGCGGCACAAAGCTTCTCGGCGCCATAATGCTCTTTGATGCAGGTGTTTATTCCAGCGCCCTGTCCTCCTATGAAGCCATCACAGAAGGCCAAATCAATTGGTACAAGAGCGAAATAGACAAGCTCAATAAGAATTATGACGGCGAAATGCTTCCCTCTATGGTCTTTTCCCACATACAGCTTCCCGAATTCCACACCGCTTATGTAGCGGCAAGCGAGGGTAAGGATGCGGAATTTATTATCAAACAGCCCCTTTCCTCCTCGGCTGTATCAAGCATTAAGACCGACGGTCCCACCTATAAAAACACAGGGCTGTATGATGTTATGGTTGAAAAGGGCAGCACAAAGGCCTTTTTCGTAGGCCATGCCCACACTCTGGATTTCCAGGTAAAGATGGACGGAATCGTTATGGGCTTTGCTCCTCAGACCGGATTTTCTACACTTTTCCCCAATAACGATCTTCCCAGAAGAACCTATATTTATAATTTCCAATCCGATTTCAGCTTCACCACTGAGGTGGCAACCGAGCCCGCCGACAACCTCGGCCTTACCTACTGCGGAACCTTCGACGGTGCAGGCGTTTATGATGAAGCAAGCGGATGCTATACTGCGGAATTGACTATGAGCGCAGGAAACAGTGTTATGTTCGCCTACAACGGTGTACGTATTCAGCTGTCGGATATGAAAGTAGAGGGCGAATATGCCGAGAACGCTTCTCTGTCCAACGGTGAAAAGCTGTACCCCGCCGATAAGCTATCCTTGGCATACAGCGGCGGCAAGGCACGTATCTTTACTTTGGTATATAATCCTGCCACAAAAGCTCTTTCTGTTTCTTCCACCGAAATCGAAGCCGACCCCAATGCGCCCAAGAGTATAAAAGCAAAAAGCGTTAACGTGGATGCAGGCGCCGATGCAATTGCGGTCTGGACCAAAGCGGGCACCAAGCTTCGCGAGGTTACCGATTTATCTAACGGCACCGCAAAATGGATCGGAAACGGCTGGAGATATTATATCGTAGTGGACAGCGAGGGCAGAATTGCCTATGCTGTACAATGGCCCGAAAGCGGATACGGCGGCCCTGCAGGCAACGGATATTACTGCAATGAGATTTACAGCGACTACACCAAAAATCCTGCCATAAATGCCTTTGACGGCTATGCCGATGACTGGTCAACCGGTGGCTTCGGCTACAAGCTTTATGATATCGTTGTTCCCAAGGGCGGCTTTGCAATTACCTCCCACGGTGAATGCAACAGCGAGCTTATAAATATGCTCTCTCAGGGTATGGTCAGCAACCACGATATTTCCAATATAAACACAAAAAACATCTACGAAAGCAATATCAGACTTTCCTATGATGAAGCCACAAAAACAGTTTCTCTCCATACAGCTTCCTGATTTTAATCTGTTTCCGTTCTTCTTTTAAATAAATATAAGAGGGAAAAACAGCTCTGTACACAACAAAAAGTCCGACCAAACGGTCGGACTTTTCTTTATTCGGAAATGCTTTAATCAGATAGAATCATCGATAAGCTCTTTGGCTCTTTTAACAATATCCTCGATGGTTTCCTTGGTAATCTCGAATATGGTTGTAACCTTTTCCTTCTCGATGGGATCGGGCATGGAATCCTTGGTGTTGATGATTACGGTAAGCTCGTAGCCCTTGCTGATCTTTTCACCTTCGATTTCCAAGCTGCTGATGGTGATGGTGGTGGTCTTTCCGTCAACAATAAGCTCACCGCTTACGATTACTTTGTCCTCCATAATCTTCAATCTGTAGGAGTTATCACGTCTGTCAATGTCAATCTTTAAGATTTCAGCTTCGTCTTCGATATCGCCTTCATCGGTAAGTCTGCCTGCGGAAAGCTTGGATTCGTAATACTTGGAATCATTCTTTTCGACTTCGTAGGTAAATACTCTGCTTTCGGCAATGGTCAGCTGAATAATATTGGTGTCCTTGATGCCCTCTTTACCCAAATCAAGGGAGAAAATCTCCATCGATTGTCCGCTTTCCTTAACCTTTACGGTAAGCTTTCTCATATTGGAGGACATGGGGTTGGTTACAATTTCAAGAACAAGCTTTGTCTTGATCTTGTCAAGCTCTTCTTCAAGCCCGTCGATAAGGTCACCCAAATCGTCTATAAGGTCATCATAAAGGTCGTTAATGTCCTTGTCCTTGTATTCCTCGGGGAGGGTGATATACATCGAAATGCTTTCCTTGAGCTCTTCGCCGTTGGTGACGATAAGCTCACGAAGCTCCTCATCCTCTTCAAGCTCTGCATAGATGTCCTTGATAACATTAAGAACGGTGTCGTTATCAATGGTAACGGTAATCACACGGGATTTAACCTTTTCACCGCCAACCTTCACTTCCTTGGTCTTGGTGTCGTAATCCGCGTGCTTGGAAATGGATTTAATCAAAAGCTCGATGTAATTTTCGATAACCTTCTGAACGTCCTCGGAAAGCTCCTTGGTATCGGTGCCCTCAAGCTTTTCCAGAGCGGCAACAATCACATCATAGGTTTGCTGTTCAAGCTCATCTGCCCAAGCAGAATTCTTAAAGGCATCGGAAAGCTCGCTCTTGATAACGCCGTAGGTACCGCCGAGAATGTCATCGTTGG
>JAZSDB010000143.1:0-1681 GCA_045530975.1 Eubacteriales bacterium | reverse complement strand
CAGGCATGCAATAACCATAGTATACCTCCTTGGCCTTATAAGCCATTTATTTTTTGCAAACAACACGGCATTGGCTTATGCCGTAATATTCAAAGCGTTCAACTGTTTCTCTGTCAATAATCTCACCTGCGGCAATAAGCGGTACAGCAGGGGGACAAGCGGCGTTTATCTCGGCATAAATCCTTCCCACCGCATCTGCAATGGGAACAATCTCACTTTGCGAGAAAAGCGCACTTTTTGGAGAAATCGCATATTCACACCTGTGAATTGAGGGCGCTTGCTCAACGATGGCGGCTTTTCTATCAATAGAAAGCAAAACCTCCGTTGCTTTTTCTATATCGGAACCCGAATTTTCAGGCGTAACCATAAGCACCAGATGGTCCTTGTGGGCAAATTCGCAGAAAATGCCATTCTCTTTAAGTATGTTTTCCAATTCAAGGCCCGAATAACCGTAATTCTTGGATTGTATTACGATTTTAAGCTCGTCATTTCCGATTACGGTATAACCCTTGGCAGTGAGCTTGTCTTTGATTTTCCTGATAAAATCGGTAAAAGCTCTTAATTTTTCGCTATAACCTTCAAATAAATAACGGTTTGCTCTGTCAAGAGAAGCCAAAATGGGATAGGAGGGACTGGTGCTTCCGAAAAAGGCCATTGCCTCCTTGGCACGTGCCTTGAAAAGCTCGGGTGCACTGTGAGAAATATGCAGGTAAGCTCCTCCCGTGGCCACGGGCAGAGTTTTGTGTGCCGAATCACAGCACATATCTGCGCCCAAATCCATAGGGTGCAGGGAAGGGGAGAGGAATTTCAGATATGCTCCGTGGGCGTTGTCCACCAAAAGCAGAGCGCCGTGACTTTTGCATATTTCCGAAATGGCTTTTATATCTGCAATATTGCCCAGATAATCGGGCGAGGTGATGTAAACAGCACAGCTTCTGCCCTCTGCATCACGTAGCATTTTGTCCAATGACGGTAAATCAAAGGTGCAGGATAAATAGCTTTCCGTTTCGGCAGGATAAAGCCACTGTACCTCCAAATCCAGTGCGGAAACTGCGGAAATAAAGGTTTTGTGGCTGTTGCGGGATGCGATAATCAAGGGATTATCACGCCACAGCTTCAAAAGATACATCATTCCCCGTATGGCCAACGAAGAGCCCTCGGTGGAATAAAAGCTGTTACAGCCGAACAGGCTCGAAGCATTCATTTCGCTTTCGGCAATAATGCCGGTCGCCTCGAAAAGACTGTCTGCGCCGTTGATTTCGGTAATATCACGGGGCTCGAACCCCAAAAGCGGCTTGCCCTTGTGACCTGGCATGTGCATTCTTATGGGATCGTTGTTTATATATGCCTCGACAAAATCGCAAATCGGTGTGTTCATCACACGTCTCCCAACGCCTTTGCCACCGCAACCATAATGGCACATTCCATTCGTTTGCGGAACAGCTTACAGCCGTATTCATAAACGCCCTTAACACTGCCCGTGGCGTGGTATGCGTTGGCGGCGCAACCGCCCGAGCAATAAAGCTTTGCCCAGCAGTCTTTGCATTCTTCTCTTGCATATACGTTACAGGACGTGAACTCGCTTTGCATTGCCTTGTTGGTAACGCCTTGCCAGATGTCACCAAGTCTGAATTTTTCATCACCAACAAACTGATGGCAGGGGTATAAATCACCCCAAGGG
>JAZSDB010000151.1:0-13075 GCA_045530975.1 Eubacteriales bacterium | reverse complement strand
AAAGCTTTTCGCAATAGATATGTTCTGTTCATTTCTTATTGCGCTTACCGATCTTTTTTACCCCATAATCACAAAGAACATCATAAACGATTATGTACCCAACCGCAATCTGCGCCTTGTGCTTACCTGGGCAGGTGTGGTTTTGCTTCTTTATATTGCCAAGATGGGGCTTAATTACTTTGTTTCATATTGGGGACACGTTGTGGGTGTAAGGTTACAGGGCGATATGCGAAAGGATATGTTCCGTCATCTGCAAAAGCTTCCCTTCTCCTATTACGATGAAAACAAAACCGGTACGGTTATGTCCCGTCTGGTAAATGACCTGATGGATGTTTCGGAGCTTGCTCACCACGGCCCCGAGGACTTGTTTTTATCCATAATAATGTTTATCGGCTCCTTTATCGCACTCTCCACCATAAATATATGGTTGACCTTAATTATATACTGTCTTGTGCCCTTTGTGGTGCTTTTCTCGGTGAAGATGCGCAAACGTATGAAAAATGCCTTTAAGGAAACCCGTGAAAAGGTAGCGGTAATAAATGCAAATGTGGAAACCTCGGTGGCGGGAATACGTGTTTCACGCTCCTATACCAGCGAGGAGCACGAGATAGAAAAGTTCAATCAGGCCAATGAGGATTTCAAAACCGCCAGAGGAAAGGCCTACAAGGCAATGGGGCAATTCCATTCTACAATGACCTTTTTTACCGACTTTTTATATCTTACCGCCCTTGTGGCAGGCGGCATTTTCTTCTATAACAGTCAGATTACACCCGACGGAGCATTTTCTATAAACAGCGGTGAATTTGCGGCATTTATCCTTTATATGGCAATGCTTTTAAAGCCCATAAACCGCTTTATTTCCCTTTTTGAGCAATTACAAAACGGTATGACCGGATTTGCACGCTTCAGAGAAATTCTCGAAACTCCGACAGAGGAAGAATCGGAAAACGCTTATGAGCTTTCCGACGTTCAGGGCGATATCGCCTTTGAAAATGTAAGCTTCAGCTATCCCGTAGGGGACACCGGCAAGGGTGTTTTGAAAAACTTTTCGTTGAAGATACCCAAAGGAAAAACAGTGGCCTTGGTTGGCCCCTCCGGCGGCGGCAAAACAACCCTATGCAACCTTATTCCCCGTTTTTACGAAACCGACGAGGGCAGAATTACCATCGACGGCAGAGATATAACCGAAATAACCCGATGTTCTCTGCGCAGAAGCATAGGTATAGTTGCGCAGGACGTTTTCCTCTTTTCGGGCACCATCCGTGAAAATATTGCTTACGGCAATCTGGATGCCACCGACGAAGAGATTGTTTCTGCGGCAAAGAAGGCCAATATCCACGATTATATTATGCAGCTCGAAAAGGGCTATGACACCACCGTAGGTGAAAGAGGTGTAAACCTTTCCGGCGGTCAGAAACAGAGAATTTCCATTGCGCGTGTATTTTTGAAAAATCCTCCCATACTCATCCTTGATGAAGCTACAAGCGCTCTTGATAACGTAACCGAAATGCAGATTCAGGAATCGTTGGAGGAGCTTGCCAAGGGCAGAACCGTAATTGTGGTGGCACACCGTCTTTCCACAGTTCAGAGTGCGGACGAAATATTGGTTATGACTGCCGACGGTATTGCCGAGCGGGGCACCCATCAAGAGCTTCTCGCTTCCGGCGGTATTTACAGCGGTTTATACAACCGCAAGGGATGATAAAACAATTCTATTGATTTTAGCTTTCCTATGTGGTAGAATAACATAAAGTTTTTATCAGGGAGAACCCATTATGCCAAAATCCAAAGTTCTGAAAATAGGCCCCGGATATATAAACAAGGTAGATGAAATTCTGGGCGGAATAAATGTAGGCGGCAAGATTTTATATGTTACCGACCCTGTGGTAGATTCCCTTTTCGGCGAAAAGGTACGGCAACAGCTGGAAAAGCTGGGCCGTTTGAAGATTGAATATGTTGACAACAATACCATTGCCTATGCAATGTCCGTGGCAGAGCGGGTAATCGCCACCGATGTGGATTATATTGTAGGCCTTGGCGGCGGTAAGGTTCTTGACGTATGTAAATATGCGGCATACGTTTCCAAAAGACCTGTAATTTCTATTGCCACCACTATGGCAAATGACGGTATTGCATCCCCCATTGCGGTTTTAAAGCGTAACGACGGCAAGCCCAAAAGCTTGAGCTGTGCCTCCCCCAGCATTCTTTTGCTTGATACCGAGCTTATTTATAACAGCCCTGCACAGCTTATAAAGGCAGGCATAGGTGATACTATTTCCAACTATATGGCACTTATGGACTGGGAATTGGCCTGTCTCCGTGGCAAGGACGAAATGAACGGATACGCTTATCTTATGTCCCAGACCTCCCTTGACGGCCTGCTAAAAACCCAGTACGACCGTGTTTGTCCCGAATTTATAGAGGTGCTTGCAAACTCATTGGTGCTTTCGGGCATTGCAATGGACTATGTGGGCAGCTCCCGTCCCGTCAGCGGCTCGGAGCACCTTTTCTCCCACGCACTGGACTATTATTGCGAAAGACCCAGCTTACACGGTATTCAGGTGGCACTGGGCACAGTTGCTGTTTTGAAGCTTATCGGCCGTAACAACAAGATTGTGGTGGATTACCTTAAGAGATTTGATGTTGATGTAAACCCCGCTCATCTGGGAATTGACGAGGAAACCTTTGTAAACTGTATGCAAAAGGCAACCTCTATGAGAAGCGGCAGATATACCTACCTGCACGAAACCGACCTCAGCACCGATGTGCTGAAAAAGCTTTACAAGGAACTGCTTGAAGAGCTGGAATAAATATTTACATAGAAAAAACAGACGGAATACCGTCTGTTTTTTATAATTACATATAAAGCTTTAAGGTGGCCTCTATCCAATAATCAAAGGCGGTTTTTGGGCAAAGATGCTCCAATTCCTTAAATTTCTTATAGGCCTCCACACCGTCGGTGGGGTCGTGCCAGATATCGGCAAAAATATAATCAAATCCCCTTTCGGGTGCCCGCTTTTCTGCAAACTCGAAGGCATCGGCGCAAATGATTTCTATTTTTTCGGGGTTTTCAAAGGAAGGCAGAAGTAATTCCTTGAAAAGGGAGATAACCCTTTCATCCCTTTCAACTATGGTTACACTTTCAACCTCCGGCTTTCTTGCGCACATAAAAGCAAAATAACCCAGTCCCAGCCCATAGGTTGCCACACGGCCGTGGGCTTTTTTTACAGGGGCCTCCTGAGTGGTAAGCTCATTGGGCATTAAGGTCATCCATTCTCTGCCCTTTTGCAATACGCTGAGATAGCGGAATTCCGTATCGAAAAAACCGATACGGGGAATTATCCGTCCGTCGGGAAGGGTGATGGGGTCATTACAGACAAAGGCGGAATAGGGCGGAAGCACATCCTCTCTCAGCTCCCATTCATCCACGGATTTTCCTTGATTTATACGTACCGCCGTATAATAGGGATTTGAGGTGAATTGTTTTTCATCCAGATGGTGAAGCATAACAGGTGCATAGCTTTCCCACAGCTCTCTGTCCTCTTCCCTTTCGGTATCGAAGCCAAGGGCGGCGCAAAGCAAGGCGGAATAGGCCTCCTTTACCGACAAGCCGCACTGCCTAACCAATTCCTCCACCATATCCGCCGATATAAAATCGGGGCGGTTATTCAAAAGGAGAAAGAGACGGTCAAAGATTAGAGAATTGTATTTTTGAATACGGTCAAATGTCATTTTTTACCTCTGCAAGAAGTTTTGCTGACATCAGTATAGCTCTTTTTTGCAAAAAAGGCAAGACTTAACAAATTTATCATAATTTATGTTTATACTTAAACAAAGGCGGTGATTTTTTTTGGCTAAAATTCTTATTGCTGAGGACGAGCATCCCATAAGAAATCTTATAATGAAAAATTTAGAGCTGGTAGGCCACCGATGCGTGGGTGCCTCCGACGGTTTGCAGGCGTTGAAGCTGATGGGGGAGATTTCCTTTGACCTTGTAATATTGGATGTTATGCTGCCCGGAATGTCGGGCTTCGAGCTGATAACCCGAACCGACAATACACCTGTAATTTTTGTGACCGCAAAGGACAGCTTAAATGACCGTTTGAAGGGCTTGGGACTGGGTGCCGATGATTATATATCAAAGCCCTTTGAAATGCAGGAATTGCTTTTGAGAGTCAGAGCGGTATTGCGCCGCACCAAGAAGGACGAAGAAAAGCTGGATTTTGATAATATTTCCGTGGATTTTTCGGCGAAAAAGGTCTTTAAGGACGGGCTTGAGGTTATTCTCACTCCAAAGGAATTTTCCCTTTTGGAAACACTTATTTTAAATCGAAACATTGCCCTTACCCGTGAACGTCTGATTTCCCTTGTGTGGGGATACGATTACGAGGGCGACACCCGTACGGTAGATGTTCACGTACACCAGCTGAAATCCAAGCTTGGTCTGTCCCAACGGCTGAAAACACTGTATAAAATAGGATACAGGTTTGAATTATGACACTGAAATTCAGAGAAAAAACCTTTATAATCACACTGGCACTGTTTTTGCTTTTCTTCAACGGGGGCATTTTTTCGCTGGGATACTACACCTATAAAAAAAGTGCCGACGGGGCAGAACGTATTTGTCTGGCGGAGGAAAGAGTTATATCGGACGCCTTTGAAAAGGATATGGATGCCCTGCAATACGGCATAACCCCTTCTATGGTTATGTTTTCATACAGCGATTTTTATTCCGAAAAAAATGTTTATTTGCAGTTTTCTTCCCAAAACAAGATAATTTACAGCAATCTTCCTCAGGGACTTAAGCCGCCGGGCAACAATATGCAATCCACACAAAGAACAGACGGCGCCCGTTATTTTTTAATAAGCGAGGTAATCTGCGACGGCGGTTACACCCTTGTTTATGCAAAAAACGTGAGCTATCTTGACGAGGATTTCAAAAGCATTGCCACCGTTTTCATTTTGTGCTCACTGTGCGCTTCTCTTATACTTGCGGCGGTTTTGTTCTTTGTTCTGCGAAAGCTTGTGCAGCCCTTGGAAAAGCTCAGTGATGCCACGAAAGCTCTTGCAGACGGTGATTTATCGGTTCGCGCGGAAATTTCGGGCAACGATGAAATTTCACTGCTGGCAAAGGACTTCAATGCGATGGCCCGCCACATAAGCGAGCAAATGGAGGAATTGAAGCAGGGCGCCGATACCAAGCAGACTATGCTGGACAATCTGGCCCACGAAATGCGAACTCCGCTTACCTCCATTCGGGGCTATGCGGAATATCTGCTCAATGCAAATATTTCAGAAGATGACCGTCTGGAATCGGTGCAGTATATTATTTCCGAAGCAGAACGGCTGAAGCTTATCGGAGAACGATTGCTGGATGAGGCCTTCATACGGGAAAACGGAATACGTCCCTGCAAAACCGATGTGAATGCTTTGATAAAAGAGCTGTTAAAGATTCTTCGTCACAAAGCGCAGGCGGCGGGAGTGGAAATGGTCTCCGAGGCGGAGCCCCTCATCGCCACCGCAGATCCGTTGCTTTTATCTTTGCTTGTAACAAATCTTGCAGACAATGCCATTAAATCCTGCAAGCACGGCGGAAAGGTAACAATAGGATGCAGGGAGGAAAAGGACTTTAAGCAGATATATGTGGCCGACAGCGGTTTGGGAATGACCGAAGAACAGCTCTCGCATATAACCGAGCCCTTTTACCGCACCGACCAATCCCGTTCCAGAAAGGACGGCGGTACAGGACTGGGGCTGTCGCTGTGCAAGAGAATAGCAGATGCCCACAAGGGAGAGCTTATTTTCAGCTCCGTCCTGCAAAAGGGCACGGTAGTCACCTTCCGTTTTAATCCCGATTTGGCGGAAGATTTTACAGATTTATGATATTTTCAGAACAAATCGTGAACAACTGCAAGATATGATTACATTGCAGAAAGGAGGAGGGTAAATGAAAACAAAAACTCTCATACTTATAACCGCTGTTATTATAACGGTTTCCACCGTGTTGCTATCTACCGGTCTGGCATTTCTTATAGGCAGTGCCTCGGAGGAATCTCCTCTTCCCTACGAATCAATGCCCGATATAAGCAATTTGGAGGACACCGAAGCACCTGCTTCTCAGGAGTCGATTTTGGATAAGGTTTCGGAATATATAAGCACCGAAACCGTTGACGGAATAACAAAAACCGTAATATTCACTCAAGAACAGCTCGAAAATCTTGATGCAAGGCGCAAAAAGGGAGAATGGCTTTCCCTCTCTCTGAATGAAATGTTTATCATCATAAATGAAAGCATAGACATTTTTTACAACAGCCACGTAATTGAAGTAGGTTCCCTCGCCGACGGAGTATATTCGGTAAAATCCTACAACGGATATAAATATTATCAATCCGATGCATATACCAAAAAGGGCGACGGTCCCCGTGCCGAATACGATATCTACGATATTATAGTCGCCCGCATTACCACCCTTAATGATGCCGTTATCGACGGTTCCAAGGAGCAATGGGGTGACAAAGCTTCCATTTATGCTCTTGCCGATGCACCGCATCTGAACTACAAGGATATGATCTCCGCTTGGAGGGGATTAAGTCATTTCGGAACCGCCGAAAGCGGCAGTGTGGACTACAACGGACTGCGGTTTTACAACAACGACAAAATGATTTTTCTTATTGCCGAAGCGGAGCTGGTAGGCGAATACAACCAGGGCTACGGAATTAACGGAAACGGCCCATACAGAAGTGTTCAGGTATTTCCCGACAGCAAGGTACAGCAGGATATATGCACCAGCCACGAAATTACCGACAGCAGATTTATAAAGGTTGATATTTACAGAAACGACAACGGTGAGCTGCTGAACGAATTTAACATCACCGATACCGATGTTGTAAACACCGCCTTTGACGGTTTCCACAAATCCTTCGACCTTGCCTGCACTCCCGGAATAAGCTATCCCGAGCTGAATCCTCAATGCGATTACCGCATAGTGGTTTCCTTTGTGTCCACCTATGAAGGCCTTACCTTCAGCAAGCAACGGAAGGTAAGCATTGGTTATGCCTACGGCTTCGACAACGATTCCTATTGCTACTACCATTTCATAGAGGGCATTCACATGGACAGCATTTCCAAAACGCTCAACATCCAGAACGGACGCTCCTTTATAGAACCCATAGATGCTTACGTAGACAGCTATTTTGCCAAATAAACAACAAAAACTCCTCTCGGGCAATACCCAAGAGGAGTTTTATTTTTAAATTCAGGGCTTAAGAATAGTATCCTTTATGCTTTCGTAAACATATTCCGCATAGGGCAGATAGCTTTCGTCGGCAGGATGCAGACCGTCGGTAAAGATTTCGGAATGCTCCTTGGACCATTCCCAGAAATCGATAGTGGGAAACTTATATTCCGCCGCAAGCTGCTCGTGCATGGGACGAACATAGGTCACAATACCCTCGTTCCAAGCGGCAGAATTCCATCTGTCGTCGCCTACCTTAAAGAGAGAGGAGGAATAGCAGAAATAGAGCTGAACATCGGGATTGATTTCCAGGAAGGAATCCAAAAGTTCTCGTGCGCTTTCCATAAAGAGCTCTTGTCTGCCCTCTACCGTAAAGTCCTTATAATCGTGGGAGGGGCAAACGTCATTGGTACCCAAGCTGAAAATGATTATATCGGGAGCAAAGCTCTTTGCGTCAGCGTACTGAGTGCTCTTGCAGTATGCATAAGGGTCGGTCTTTACTATGGAATAACCGCTGGCACCGGCATTAAACACGTGATACTGCCAACCGAGCATCTTCTGCAAAAAGGCAGGATAGGTGTGATTTACGTTATCCTTGGAGTTTACGCCCTGGGTGATACTGTCGCCCACGCAGGCAAGCTTATAAACCGTCTTTTCGCCTTCCTTTTCGGTATCGGCAATTTCGGTATTTTCGGTAATAAGCTTAATAAATTCCTCTGCGGCAAAATAGCTGCCGTTGGCGTGAGAGCCGGCAAGAACAACCGCATTTCCGCTGATGGAAAGCTTGTATCCGCCGTATCCGTAATCCTTTCTGAGCGCATCGCAATCCTTACGATTGGAAGGAAGACCAACGATGATTTCATAACCCCTGGGTGCAACACGGTCGGAACGGCAGTTCATATCGATGCCAAAGGTGGCCTTTACATAATCGACAATTTCATAAACAACGGCCTGGAACTTCAAGCTATCCTTGGTTTCCTGATATACAAGAGTATATTCGGAGAGCTTTACACCGTTTATAGAGGGCTCGGAGAGATATTCGGGAACTTCAGAAACCTCGGAGCTGTCGTCACTGTCCGAAGGCAGAGAGCTATCAGAAGCAGTAGATTCCGCCGAGCTGTCATCGGCAGGAGCGGACGTGCTTTCAGCGGCTTCATCATTACAAGCAACACAGCAAGCCAGCATCATCAATGCCAAAAGCAGACATAATACCTTTTTCATTTTGTTCACCTCGTAATATTTTTCATAATATTGCTTTTATTATTTTATAACAAAACCCGTAATTTGTCAAATATTTTATCTTTTTGTTCCGAATGGACTTTTGCAGTAAGGGGAATCATTATAAAAAGGAGGAACGGAAAAATGAAAGAAACCGATACAATAAAGCTTTTGAGAGAATGCGATGCAGGCGTAAAAATGGGTATATCTTCCATTAACGAGGTTTTACCCAATGTTAGAGCAGAGAATTTCCGCCGTGACCTGACCGATTGCAGAAATCAGCACGAAACGCTGCTTGAGGAAATAAAAGGAGAATTATGCGCTCACCGTGATGACGGTAAGGAGCCGGCAATGGCGGCAAAAAGCATGTCCAGAATTAAAACCAATGTGAAAATGGCGATGGATGATTCGGACAAAACCGCCGCAGACCTTATTACCGACGGCTGTAATATGGGTGTAAAATCTCTGCACCGATACCTGAACCAGTATTGCGGTGCCGATGCCCAATCCAAGGGCATTGCCAAGCGATTAATTCAACTGGAAGACGATCTGGCCAAGCAGATTCGTCAATATCTTTAAAAGAAAAAACGGCAGAGCTGTTGCTTTGCCGTTTTTGTATTACAGATTGTGATTTAATCGTCGTCCTCTTCACCGATATTGATAACGGTACGGGGGATAATGTCGCCGGATTTGGTAAGAGCAATCTTGGTAAGCATAGGTCCGACCAATTCATAAATAAGCACCGCAAACAGAGTGATATTTCTTACAATAACGCCTATTTCGGGGCCAAAGGCGGCACCGGGCTGAAGGGCATAATTTGCAATAATTGCAGACATACCCAAAGCAACACCCGCCTGAGGGAACAGAGTAATACCCAGATATTTTACAATATTGGGGGCACAGTTTGTCATACGTGCGCTCCATCCGGCACCGAAATATTTACCCAAAGCACGGACAAGAATATATACAATGCCCACCGCGATTATAATAACGTCACTGAATACGCTGAATTCCAGCTCTGCACCGGAAAGCACGAAGAAGAGGAGGAAGAGGGGTGCGGTCCATTTATCGGTTTTGCCCATGATTTCCTCGGAGAAATCGCAGGAATTGCAGAAAACGGTACCCAGCATCATACATACAAGCAAGGAAGAGAAGCCGATATGAACTCCGCCCACCTCAAATTTAAGCATAGAAAGTGCAACTGCCATCATAACGAAGGTGATGGAAAGGGTAAGACGTTTACTGTTGGATTTGAAATATTTTTCGGCGGCAGAGAAAAGCACACCCAAAACGATACCGAGAATAATGGAGCAAATAACCTCAAGCAGGGGCTCAACCAGAACAGAGGCGATGCTCAGCCCGTTGGGACTGCTGAAGGATTTTGCAATGCCGAAGGAAATAGCGAATACCACCAGGCCCACAGCGTCGTCAATAGCAACTACGGGAAGAAGAATATCGGTAAGTGCACCCTTTGCCTTGTACTGACGTACAACCATCAAGGTTGCGGCAGGAGCGGTAGCGGTAGCAACCGCGCCGAGAATAATAGCGGCCTCCAAGGGAAGCTTATCGGGCATAAGAAAATGCAAACCGATAAGAGCGGCATCAACAAAAACAGTGGCAACAATGGCCTGTACTATACCGACAACAGTTGCCTGTTTGCCGATTTTCTTCAGCTGAGAAAGACGGAATTCGTCACCTATGGCAAAGGCGATAAAGCCCAGCGCCACATCGCAAATAACACCGTAATTGTGCACCGAGCCGGGAATAAATCCAAGCCAAGCCACATTTAACCATTCACCGAGAGCTCCCAAGCAATAGGGGCCCACAAGAATACCTGCCACAAGATAACCTGTAACTGCAGGGAGCTTTAATTTTTTTACCAGACGGGACAATAAAAGTCCTGCCGTCATTGCAATACCTATAGGAAATAATGTTTCCACGGGAATTTCACCCACCTATCTTTATTTTACTCCGTAATATTAACACACCTTCACAATTATTTCAACATTTTAAAAAAATTAAATATTTTTCTAAAGATGCCACATTAAAAGATTAATAAATTGCAAAATTTGAGGTAAATATGACCAATCCGAACACCTTTTATAACAATAAGCTCTTGCAATACACGGTTTTTCGTGATATAAATATTAATGTAAATTACAGAAAAGGAGTAGCTCTATGAAACTGACAAAGTTTTTATCGATCCTGCTTTTGTTGTGCCTTGTAAGCTCCCTGCTTTTAGTGGGCTGCAATAAAGAAGAAAGCACCAACAGCCAGGTTTCCGAAACTCCCGCCAACAAAGAATATCTCGATCTTGCAGGCGGCCGTTTTTACAAGGATAAGACAATAACATTCCTCACCACCAGCGTTAATGAAACCTATGAATCGGAAATCCTTTCCAATACCGAAGCGTATAATGAGGGTTCTCTCGATCAGGTTCTTCCTTCCAGCGTTAATGACGATATGAAGGAACGTGCAAACATTCTCGAAGCAGTTCTCGGTGTAACCATCGAGGAAGAAAAGTTCTATTCTCCCACCCGTCCCGGCGGTGAAATCTGCACCAAGATTTCTACCGACGTGCTTGCAGGCACTGCCGAATATCAGGTAGTTGTTCCCTGCTTGTTCGATGCCGCAACATTGGCCTTGGATGAGCTTTTTGTTAACCTTCGCGACGTAGAAGGTCTTCAGATTGAAGCCCCCTGGTGGAACCAGACCTTTAATAATTCCATGACCTTTGCAGGCCAGCTTTACTTCACTATCGGCGATCTCGGTCTTGCAAACAAAAACTCCACCGCAGCCCTTTATGTAAACCTTGACCTTTGGGACAGATATTCCCTTTCCGAAAAAATGGGCGGCTCTCCCTATGAGCTTGTTCGTTCCGGCAAGTGGACTCTTGACCTTGTTACATCCGCCACTAAATATATCAGCATTGATGAAAACAAGGACAACATTATCAACTATATGGACTCTGTGGGCTGGGGCGGCTCCCGCGATGATATGTGGAGCTTGTTCTTCGGCAGCGGCGAAACCGTAGCAGATATCGGCGCAGACGGTCTTCCCGAAATTACCATTTACAATGAGCGCAGCAGCAAGGTTATGAATAAAATGCTGGACCTCGTTCAGGACAGCAAGCACTATATCGAAGCAGACGATTACTTCGGCATAGTTAAGTGGCCCTCTGTGCTTGTTCAGGAAGCATTCACCACCGGCAGAGCACTCTTCTACAACGGTAACGTTTCCACCATTATCGGTTTGCGTGATATGGAACAGCGTTTCGCAATAGTTCCCATTCCCAAATACGATGAAAAACAGGAAAACTACCATTCTCTCATCAACCCCTGGACCTCCACCTGCTTTGCTATTCCCGCAACAGTTGTGGAAGATGACCTTAAAATGGTTGCAGACTGCTTGAACGTGCTTGGCGCAATAAGCAAGAACACCGTTGCAAAGAACTATCAGGAAATCGTTATCGAGGGCAGATCTCTCCGTGATGACGATTCTGTGGATATGCTTAATAACTACATCATCGCCAACTACGGCGTGGATATGGGTATGGTTTACAGATGGGGTAACCTCCATTCCCTTCTCCAGCAGATGGTAGACCTGAACAGCGGCGCATTTGCAAGCCAGGTTGAAGGTAAATTAAGCTCGGCAGAATATGCAATGAAGGAAGTTACCGACTTCTATCAGAGCAAAGCAAAATAAAATCCAAATAATAAACTGTTGCGGTTCCTCCGCAACAGTTTTTTCTACCGTGAGGTATCTTATGAAAATTCTTTCCTTCGGCGAAATACTTTGGGATGTTTTCCCAAACGAAAAAAAGATAGGCGGCGCCCCCTTTAATTTTGCGGCGCATGCGGCTGTATTGGGAGCGGAAAGCTATCTTGTTTCTGCGGTAGGCGCAGATGAAAACGGCACAAGCGCCATTGAAGCGGCAAAAGATTTCGGCATAAACACAAAGTACATATATGTAAGCCGAAAGTATCCCACGGGGGTCTGCACCGTAACATTACAAAACGGTCTTCCCTCCTACAAGCTGGAGAGCAACACCGCATATGACCATATCCCCGATACCCTGCCCAACGAAAGCTTTGATGCCATTTATATGGGCACGCTGGCAATGCGCAATGCGGAATCACGGAGGACCTTTGAAAAGATTTTAAGGTACACCCCTGCAAAGGAAGTGCTTTTCGACGTAAATTTCCGTGGGGATTTTTACAGCAGAGAGCTGGTGGAATCCTTCCTCCGTCACACCACCATACTGAAAGTCAGCGGTGAGGAGCTACCTTTTTTCGGCAACAAGGGCAGGTTACAAACCGCCATGGAATTATCGAAAAAGTATCCCAAGCTGAAGCATATCTGCATAACCTTAGGAGAGGAAGGCGCCTTGGTTTACCATTGCAAGGCAAAGGCCCTCTTTTGTGCAGATGCGCCCAAGGTAGAGGTTATTTCCACCGTAGGCGCAGGCGACAGCTTTGCCGCCTGTTTTCTGGTAAATTATCTGAAAAAGCAAAGAATCGGGCAATGTCTTGACAGAGCTGTTGCACTAAGCTCCTACGTAGTAACACAGCTGGAAGCAGTACCCTCCTATGACGGAGCGGGATTTTTCAAAAAACAGTGCTA
>JAZSDB010000236.1:0-7696 GCA_045530975.1 Eubacteriales bacterium | reverse complement strand
CCCTTGTAGGAATCGTAATAGCTGTCGAAAATCAAGGCCTCCAAGGGCTTTTCTCTGTCGCCCTTGGGGTGGGGAACATATTTAACAACCTGCTCCAGCACGTCCTTTATGCCGATGCCCATTTTTGCGCTGATGCAGGGCGCCTCGTCGGCAGGGATGCCGATAACGTCCTCGATTTCGTGTTTAACCCTTTCGGGATCTGCGCTGGGAAGGTCGATTTTATTGATAACCGGTAAAATCTCAAGGTCGTGGTCAACGGCAAGGTAGGCGTTGGCAAGGGTCTGCGCCTGAATGCCCTGAGTGGAATCCACAATAAGGATTGCGCCCTCGCAGGCCGCCAGCGAACGGGAAACCTCGTAGCCGAAGTCAACGTGGCCGGGGGTGTCAATAAGGTTCATTGCGTAGGTGTTGCCGTCGTCTGCCTTGTAGTCAAAACGAACCGCTCTGGCCTTTATGGTAATGCCCCTTTCACGCTCCAGCTCCATGCTGTCAAGCATCTGCTCCTCAAGCTCACGCTTTTCAACGGCGCCTGTGTATTCCAGCAGACGGTCGGCCAAGGTGCTTTTGCCGTGGTCGATATGAGCAATTATCGAGAAATTTCTGATCTTTTCTATTTCGGTCATTTTGTTATTCCTATAATTAAATATTGGGTATATTCAAGAAATGCTCGCTTCTTTTTGCGGAAACGAGCATTTTCTCTATAAAATTTATTTCTTCTTGGGAGTGTAGAGCTTGTTGAGAGAATCCCAAAGCATACCGGACATAAATACAGAGGAGAACAAGCCGGATACAATGCCGATGATGAGGGGAAGTGCGAAATCACGGATAGAGTCAACACCGAGAATGTAAATCATACCGATGGTGAGAAGGGTAGTGATGGTGGTGTTGATGCTTCTGCCCAGAGTGCTGTAAATACTCTTGTTTGCAATTTCGCCGAAGTTTTCATCCTTGGCTCTGCTGCGGTTTTCACGAATACGGTCAAATACAATGATGGTTGCATTGATAGAGTAACCGAGAATGGTGAGGAGTGCCGCAATAATGTTGGAGTTAACGGGAATCTGGAAGAGAGAATAAACTGCGAACATCACGAAGAGGTCGTGTGCAAGACAGAGAACTGCAGCAATACCGGAGTTGATTTCAAATCTGATCCAGATGTAGACAAGCATTAAGAGAACTGCAATAGCAACTGCCAGCAATGCCTTCTTGGTGAGGGATTCACCGATGGTGGGCTGAATGGTGGTAATTTCTATTTCGTCAATATCGGTTTCGGGATAAACCTCCAAAAGCTTTTCCTGAAGGATGGTCTGCTGCTCGGTGTTCAAAGGATTGGTACCGGTACGGATGATAGCGGTAGATGCCTTTGCGGCAGACTGGGTGGTGGAGGAAACATAATCGGAGCCGATGTTGTCGGCAATAATCTTGTTGATGTTTTCGCAAACCTCGTTTGTAACGTCGGTGCCGATGTCGATGGTGATTTCGGAGCCGCCCGAGAAGTCAATATCGATATTGAAGCCCCTTACGAAGAAGGAAACAAGGCCCACCAAAAGAACAACTGCGATAATGCTGAGGGTGATTTTTTTATCTTTAATAAAGTGGAACTTTTTCATTATTTTGCCCTCCTGCCGATAGCTCTGTATTTAGAAGGAGCGGTGATGCCCATATTTACGGAAAGGTGGAGCAAAGCTCTGGTGATGAGCAATGCGGAGAAAAGGGAAATGACAACACCGAGGAAGAGGGTAACTGCAAAGCCCTTGATGGTACCGGAGCCGAGGAAGTAAAGCACGGCGCAGGCGATAAGGGTTGTCACGTTAGAGTCAAGAATAGCGGTGAAAGCTCTCTTGAAGCCGCCGGACAATGCCGCCTTAACGGTCTTGCCGGAATCGAGCTCTTCCTTCATTCTTTCAAAGATAACAACGTTGGCGTCAACAGCCATACCGATGGAAAGAACGATACCCGCAATACCTGCAAGAGTGAGGTTTGCCTGAGTGAGAATGAGAACAAGGCCGAAAATGCCTACATAGCCGATAAGCGCGATGGAAGCCATTATGCCGGGAACCTTGTAGTAAATACAAAGGAAGATGATAACCAGCAGCAAGCCGATAGCACCTGCAAGCACTGCGCTGGAAAGGGAGTTTTCACCCAAGGTAGCGCCTACGGTTCTCTGCTCAACAGCTTCGAGGTCGTAGGTGAAGGCACCTGCATTGATGTTGTTTGCAAGATAGCTTGCGTCCTCGAGGGTTTCAAAGCTGCCGCTGATGATTGCTTCGCCGTTTTCGATAACATCGTTAACGGTGGGGGAGCTGATGGTCTGACCGTCGATAACGATAGCAATGTAATCCTTGCCGCTTCCTGCGGAGATAGCCGCTTGGGTAGCTGCCTTGAACTTGGCGGTACCCTCGGAAGTGAGCTTAAGGGAAACACCGATTTCGGTAACGTTCTGGTCGTTATTGAAATAGGTGGCGTAAGCGTTTTCAACATCAGCGCCGTCGAGAACGGTTTTGCCGTCAGCATTGCGGAATTCCAGCTTTGCTGTCTGCATAAAGCTTTCGATAGCTTCCTGAGGGTCGTTAACGTCGGGAATTTCTATGGTAACCATATCATCGCCCACACGGTAGCAAAGTGCTTCGGTAAGGCCCTGGTTGTCCAATCTGTCTCTCATTATGGTGTAAACCGATTCCATACCTGCGTCCAATTCATCGCCTGTATCGTCGGTCTTTGCTTGGAAGGTAACTACAGAACCGCCTGCGAGGTCAAGACCAAGACGTACTGCGCCATCCTCAAATATTCCTTTTAACTGCGTGTCGTCGTTGATGTAAAGACCGCAAACCGTCGCCGAGCAAACAAAAACAATGGCGAGGATGATCAGTACAAAGCCGGACAAACTGGCAGTGCGTGAGTAATTCATCTGCTAAATACCTCCAAAAGTAATGGTTGAATTTCTAACATTTCAATTATACATATTACACCGCTAAAAGTCAAGTGCGATTTTGCTATTTAGGGGCTCTTTGCCCCATATTTACAAGAAAAATCAATAAATTATGCGGATTGCCTTGGGCAAAACTTTTATGCACACTTCATTGTGAATTCCGCCGTTTTCTCCGTCGATGGACCATTCCTGCGGGTCGGGGAACTGTATCCTTGCGCTTTTCACCTTTCTGCGCAGAAATCGGTCGGGAGTAAGGTGGGAATTTATAAGGTCGCCTGTCAGCGAAACGCTTTCTATTATGTTCTTGGGATACTTTACAAGGCACAGCTCAAACATACCGTCATCAAGGGAAACCTCCTCCTTTGGGAAGGAGATAAAGCCGCCCAGACGGTAGGTATTGGAGATGCCCGCAAAAATCAAATCGTCCTCGATGGTTTCATCATCCAGAATAACGGTGTAGCGCATCTTTTTGATGTCCTTAACGGTGGAAAGCCCCTTTACAATATAGGCATTGTGGCCCAGCACGTTTTTAAGCTGCTGAGAGGTCATATAGGAAACCGAGGAGAAAAGCCCCGTGCACATAACATAGACAAAATATTTGCCGTCGCACTGTCCTATATCGATGTATTTTGGCTCCTTGGTGCAAATTCTCTCGCAGATTGCCCCCACGTTGGTGCCCAGATCCAGAGTATAGCCGAAATCGTTGGTGGAGCCGAGGGGAATATAGCCCAGAGGAATGTCGGCACCGCTGCGCAGGATACCGCTTACCACCGTATTGAGGGTGCCGTCACCGCCTACCGCCACAGCAAGGTCGTAGTCGGCAACCTCCTCTTTGATCTTTTCCTCGGTAATGTCGCCCTGCTCGGTAAACATTACCGTCACACGGTAGCCGTGGTGGGAAAAAATATCTATCATTTCAAAAAGCTTTGCCTTGCCCGTTCCCTTGCCGGAAACGGGGTTGACAATCAATAATAACCTATTTTTGGCTGATGAGCTCGTCACTTCTGAATACACCTCTTTCGGTTACGATGCCGGTTATAAGCTCGGCGGGAGTTACGTCAAAGGCGGGATTGTAAACCTCTGCCTTGGGATGTGTCATTTTTGTGCGGTAGTGCATATCGGTCACTTCCTCGGGATTGCGCTCCTCGATAACAATATCCTTACCGCTTTCGGTGGAAAAATCAATGGTGGAGAAGGGAGCGCACACATAGAAGGGAATACCGAAATGCTTTGCCATAATGGCAACACCCATGGTGCCTATCTTGTTTGCGGTGTCGCCGTTGGCCGCAATACGGTCTGCGCCCACAAAGATAATATCGATTTTCCCTTGGGACATAAGGGATGCCGCCATATTGTCGCATTGAAGAGTAACGGGGATGTTGCTCTCCGCCAATTCATAAACGGTAAGACGGGCGCCCTGCAAAAGGGGACGGGTTTCATCGGAATAAACCCTCACCTGCTTGCCCCTTTCCGCCGCCATATAAACGGGAGCCAGCGCCGTGCCGTAGCGTATCGCCGCCAGCGAGCCCGCATTGCAATGGGTGAGAATGCCTGCCCTGTCGGGAATAAGCTTTTCGCCGTGCTCACCTATGCTTCTGCAGGTGGCAATGTCCTCATTGTAGATGCTGAGCGCTTCGCGCTTCATTGCCTCCTTCATACCGTCAACACCTGTGCCGACAGCGTTTTCGGTGCATTTTACCATCCTTTTCAGCGCCCAGGAAAGATTAACCGCCGTGGGACGGGAGCTGTTGATATATTCGGCACTCTTTTTCACCGCATAGAGAAAGCCCTCCTCGCTTTCGTCCTCAAAACGAAAGGCGGCGGCAAAAAGACCTATTGCGGCGCCCACGCCGATGGCGGGAGCTCCTCTTATGGATAAGCGCTTGATTACACGGTATAAATCAAAAACGTCACAGCAGGACTGAAGGGAAAGCTCGTTTGGGAGCTTTGTCTGGTCTATATACATCAATAAATTTTTCTCTTCGTCAAGCCAAAGCGTATCCTTCATAAATTAACCCTCACTTTTTGGGATTTTAGTTATTATAACATATCCGCACCGCTATTGCAATATAAAAGAAAGTGTGATAGAATGTAAAAAAAATTTGAGGAGAGCTCCTTTTATGGCAAAATATTATTTCGGAAAACCCAAATCCTCGCCTGTCAGACTGACAAATGCAATGCTGTCCTGCAGCTCACCCGACGGTATCCCCAAAAAGGAAGCCGACGGATATAGATATTATGATGTAAAAAATGCCCCCTTCGTGCTGGGCGGCTTGCTTAATCCCGATGAAAATTGCGGTGAATATTACCGTCTTGATCCTCAAAAAAGGGAAGAATATTCCGATGCAAACCGTGGCCTTGCACAGTGTACCGCAGGGGGAAGCATTCGCTTTGCCACCAATGCGGAATCGGTTTCCATCCGTGTGAAGCTCCGTGGCGCCTGCGTTGGTATGCATCACTTTGCCGACAGAGGTGTTTACGGTCTGGATGTTTATGTGGGCACCGGCACCAACCGCAGGTATGCAGGCGCTCCCATGCAGATGTTTACCGGCGACCCGAGCTTTCATCAGGATGTCCTTCAGCTTGAAAAGGGCGTGAAGGAGCTTCAGATAAATCTTCCCCTTTACGGCGGTATCGAGAAAATGGAAATCGGTATCCCCGTGGGCGCAAAGGTGGGTGCTCCCACTCCCCGTACCAACGGTGCCGTGGCCTTTTACGGCTCCTCTATCACTCAGGGCGGCTGTGTTTCCCGTCCTGCCAACTCCTATTGCAATATTATCTGCCGTGGGCTGGATGCCGACTGCGTGAACTACGGCTTCTCGGGCAGCGCAATGGGTGAATTGGCGGTGGCAGAGCATATCGCCTCCCGCAAGCTTGCCTGCTTTGTTATGGATTACGATTTCAATTCTCCCACGGTGGAAACTCTTACCCATACTCACGAGCCCTTTTTCAAGCGTATCCGTGAAATTCAGCCCAATCTCCCCGTTGTTTTTGTAACCCATCCCTTTTACAGCGCAGCGCCCGACGAAAACGATTTGGCTCGCTTCGCCGTGGTGCGCAAGACCTATGAAAACGCCCTTGCCGCAGGCGATAAGAATGTTTATTTTGTGGATTCGAGGGACTTTTTCGAGGAGGAAATGCGTGACCTCTATGCGGTAGACCTGCTCCACCCCAACGATTTGGGACAGTTCTCCATGGCAAAGGTAATCTATCCTGCAGTAAAAAAAGCAATCGAGAACATTAAGTAATTTTTTTAAATCCACACATAATAAAAAGACGAGGTTTTACCTCGTCCTTTTTTATGTCCGCTTTTGAAAAAGCTCCCACTTTTGAAAAAGTGGACAAAACTTTTTAAGTCTGCGGTGTAGCATCGTGAAAAATCTTTTCCCTCTCACCGCAAACAATTCAATATATAAAAGCTTGGCAAAACTTTTTTAAGCTCACGTTGTAGTGCAGAGCAGCTTTGCTTCAACGCGGGTTCAAAGAATATTTTTTCAAAAAACGGTAGTTGCGGAGTAATTCTTTTATTCGGATGTAATAAAAGGGAACAGTGTGACGCTTTCCGTCAAACCAATCGGTTTTATACATACGCTTTTCTATGGGCCCTATTTTGACCGAAGCTATGTGATCGTTAAGAAATTTTGTATAAGCGGCCTTCATCATTTCATCAAAGCCGTCTATCTTTTTTGCATTTCGAGAACAATCCATAGTCATAACAAGCCGTTTGAATGCTCTTACGAAGCACATTCTGTGGAGATCCATTCGTTTTTGCTGTTCCCAAAAATACATTTGCTCTCCGAAAGCACGAAAGTCCTCGGAGCTGCTTTCGTTAAAGGTTTTTGTTGCGCTGTTTTCTCTGTATCGGTACATATAAAGCTTGCTTTTATCAAAAACAATGGAATCTGTTTTCAACAATATTTTGTATAAAATATAATTGTCCTCAGCGCAAACAACAGACGGGATTATTATGTCATCAAACAGATGACGTCTGAATATTTTTGCATTAAAGATAACAAAACACATATCCATATCGATATATAAATGCTTTAAAGCTCTGCTTGAATCGAGCTTTACTTCGCCGTCAATGTATTGGCATTTGACTTCGTCTGATGTGGTGCTTGTGAAATCGCAAATGGAAATGTCGGCGTTGTGTTTTTTTGCGTTGTTGACCAGGCGCTCGTACATTTTTAAATCTATGAAGTCGTCGCTGTCGATAAAAGCCAAATAATCTCCGGTGGCAATGGAAACACCCGTGTTTCTTGCGACGGCAACACCTTCATTCTTTTTGTGAACGACTTTTATGCGAGGATCCTTTGCGGCATATTGATCGCATATTTCCGGTGAAGCGTCGGTAGAACCGTCGTCAATCAATATTATTTCAAGATTGTCGTAGGTTTGATTGATTATACTCTGAAAACAAGTGTGTAAATATTCCGCAGTGTTGTAAATGGGAACTATTACGCTGATCTTCATATATTCATCTCCTGCCGGTTAATCTTGTCAAGCAGTGCTTTACTGTCACGGCGGTGTTGAACCATAAGCCGTGAAAACGTCGCTTGAGGTAGAAGGAAAAGGGTGATTTTGCGATGCTCTCCAATTTGTTTTCCAGTAGGTGGTATAAGCGGTATTTTTCACCGTAATGCTCAAACATATCCTTTACGGATTCTTCCACGCAGATCTTTTTGATGTTTTTGTAGCCGTAACCTGTTTCGGATAATAATCCTATCGCTTCGATAAGATATTTTGCGGTTGTCGCATTGCTTACGGTTT
>JAZSDB010000029.1:0-4203 GCA_045530975.1 Eubacteriales bacterium | reverse complement strand
CCGCTTGGCCTCCGACTTGGCAAACATCATCCGTGACCTTGCAGTAAAGGTTTACACTGCATTGGGCTGCAGCGGTCTGTCCAGAGTGGATTTCTTCCTTACCGAAAAGGGCGCTATGCTCAACGAAATAAACACTATCCCCGGATTTACTCCCATCAGTATGTATCCCCAGCTTATGGCTTGTATAGGCATTTCCTACAGCGAGCTTATCACCAAGCTTTTAAATCTTGCTCAGGGATGTGAAGAATGATGGATGTTAATAAGCTTCCCATAGGCGTATTCGATTCCGGCTTGGGCGGATTGACCGCCTTTGAAGAGCTTCGCCGATTGATGCCCAATGAGGACATTATATATTTCGGCGACAGCGCACGTATTCCATACGGCACCAAATCTCCTGCGGTAATAAAGAAATTTGCTCTGCAGGATGCCCGATTTCTCCTTTCCAAAAAGGTAAAGGCAATACTTGTGGCCTGCGGCACCGTCAGCTCCAACTGTTTGGAGGACGTTAAGGAAGCCACAGGTGTGCCCGTTGTGGGCGTGATAGACGGTGCGGCAAAGGCGGCGGCAGACATCGCCAAAAACGGCAGAGGTACCGTAGCGGTTCTGGGCACAGGTGCCACCATAAAAAGTGCGGCCTTTACAAACGCTCTTTTGAAAGAGGGAATCGAAAGCATCATCCCTTGTGCCTGCCCTATGTTTGTACCCTTGGTGGAAAATTGGCACCCCGACAAGGATGACGCAGTAACCAATCAGATTATTTCCGAATATATCTCTCCCGTCGCAAGCAAAAATCCCGATGCGGCCATTCTCGGCTGTACCCATTATCCCCTACTTGCCTCCGCAATACAGAAATATCTGCCCGACACAAAGCTGATAAGCTCCGGTGCGGAAGCGGCAAGAGTGCTGGCTAAGGTTATTGCAGATATGGGGCTTGAAAACAAAGACGGCGGCAGGGTGGAATATTACACCAGCGATGACCCCCTTCTTTTCCGCAGCAATGCCGAGAAGTTTTTATCCTCCGCTCCCGAGGGAAAAGTGGAGCATATCGACATAGAATTGTATTAAATCAGGTAGAAAAATGAAAATTCCCATAGATATTCGTGTCCGCAGTGAGCGGATTTTATCCGACCTTACCGGCAAAAACAACAATGAGCACCCCGAAACCGACGATTTCCGTGCGGTAGGTATAATGCAAAGCACAAAAAGCGGCTTACGTGTGGAATTCAATGAAGAAAACAGCGACGTTACCACCGTTATTGATGTTTTCAACGGCGATACCGTTTCGGTCAGCCGAATAGGCCCTTTGAATTCCCATATGATTTTTGCTCACGGAAAGGCCCACACCTGCATTTGCAACACCGGATTTTTTCCCTTGCAGATGAGGGTGCGCACAAAAAATCTCACAAATTCTCTTTCCTTTCAGGGCGGAAGGTTAGATATTGAGTATTCGGTGGAGGTGGCCGGAAATCTTGCCGAGCGCAACAAGCTCAGCTTTTCGGTAGCTCCTCACAGCAGTATTATAAAATCCTAAAAGGACGAGGTATTTTATGCCTGCCAACAACATAAAAACTCCCGGCGACAATCTCATTTTGTTGCCCAAGGAGGTTCTTTCAAAAATTAAAACAGTTTCGGCAGAAGAGCTGAAAACCCTTATATATTTCTTTGCAAATCCCCAATGCGATACCGCAGAGGCGGCCAAGGAAACCGGCCTTTCGGTTGCACAGATAGAAGCTGCCTGCTCCTTTTGGAGAGGCGCAGGTATTTTTGAGGAATCGGAAGAGCCCAAAAAGAAGGTTTCTCCCGAGGGCGGTATTTTCCGCAATTACGACAGCGATGTTCTTTCCGAAGCAATCAGAAGCAACGATGATTTTTCGCTTTTGTGCAACGTTGCCGCCCAAAGATTGGAAAAGCAGTTGAACAAAAACGATTACAGCTCCCTTTTTTATCTCTATGATTTTGTTCGTATCCCTACCCCTGTTATTTGCGGAATTATAGAGGATTGCGCAAAGCGAGGCAAAAAGGGTCTGCAATACATTGTAAAGTGTGCCATCGCCCTTTATGAGGACGGCATAGATACCTACGAAAGATTTGAAGCGTATATAGCCCGCAGAGAGGCAATCAACAGCGACATCGGCAAGCTCCGCCGTTTGTGCGGTATGGGCGACAGAGAGCTCACCTCAAAGGAAAAAAAGCTTTTCGATTGTTGGTTTGGTGATTGGGCGCTTCCCTTCGATATGGTAAAGCTTGCCTACGAAAAGACGGTAGATGCCACCGGCAAGGTTTCGGTGCAGTATATGAACGGCATTTTGAACCGTTGGCACGAAAGCGGCTTTGCCTCGGTTGACGATATAGAAAAAGGCGAGGCATCTCGAAATGCCGACCAAGAGCATAGCTTTGAAGTGGACGAATTTATAGAGGCCGCACTTAAGCGTGGCTTTAATGACCGAAAGGATAGCTAATGAAAACCAGCGAAGCTTTAAGCATAAAAGAAGAAAAAAGAGTTTCTGCCATTGCAGAGGCCGATAAAAAGCGCAAAGAATTGCAACGCTTGTTCCCCCGTATTGCGGTTATTGACAAAGCAATAGAGTCGGTCCCCTTTCGCATTCTCGGCGGTGAAAGCCCGGAAAAGGTTCGCAATGAAACCGAGCAATTAAATATCGAGCGCGCCAATTTGCTTACTGCGGCAGGATATGCGCCCGATTATGACGAGCCGGTTTTTGAATGCAAGCTCTGTGACGACAGCGGTTATGTGGACGGATTGAAGCTGTGCAAATGCATTAAGGCCATGGTATCCAATTCCAACTATGCCGAAAGCAAGCTTGCAAAGGGTTTGTTGGGCAAGAGCTTTGACAATTTTTCGCTTTCCTATTACAAAGAGGAGAACGGACAGCGTGACCAGATGCAAGCCCTTCTCAGTGATTGCAAAAGATATGCAGAAAGCTTTCCCGACGACAACGCCGCAGGCCTGCTTTTCTGGGGCGGTACCGGATTGGGCAAAACCCATCTTTCCGCCGCCATTGCAAATACGGTGGCAGGCAAGGGCTTATCGGTTGTCTTTGAATCGGCACAGCAGATTTTCGATACCTGCGACAGTGTGAGATTTAACCGCTTGGATGTTTCCGAGCGAACAAAATACGAAACCTGCTCTCTTTTGGTTATTGACGACCTGGGTGCAGAGGTGCTTACCCCCTACAGCGTTTCCTATATCACAAGCTTGATAGATTTGCGCATTAACAACGGCAAAAAAACCATTATAAACACAAACCTTGCCTCTGCCGCCATCCGCAAGAATTACGGCGAGCGTCTGATTTCACGTTTGCTTGGTGAATTCAGGGTTTTGCGCTTTATCGGCACCGATATAAGAATGCAGAAAATCAAAAATCAGTAATGGATAAAATATTTTTACCGTAAAGCGAGCAGGAAATATGAAAGAGGTTAATATATATACCGACGGCGCCTGCAAGGGCAACCCCGGTGCAGGCGGTTGGGCCGCCATATTGGAATTCGGCGGAAAGGAAAAGGAGCTGTGCGGCGGTGACAATCCCACCACCAACAACAGAATGGAACTTACTGCCGCAATAGAAGGGTTGAGTGCGCTCAAAGAACCCTGCAGGGTTAAGCTTTACAGCGATTCTCAATATCTGGTAAATGCAATAAACAAGGGTTGGCTGGATTCCTGGAAGGCAAAGGGATGGCGCAAGGCCGATAAATCTCCCGTACTGAATGACGATCTTTGGAAAATCATTTCCGACCTGCTGGAAAAGCATACTGTGGAATTTATTTGGGTTAAGGGCCACGACGGCCACCCCTACAACGAGAGATGCGATGCACTTGCCAGCGGCAAGGCAGAATCACTGCAATAACTTTATACAATAAAAGCCACGCTTTACAGCGTGGCTTTTATTATGCTTTTAAATTTATTCGGTAACTTCACCGCTTACATCACCAACGTGTTCTGCATTGATGAATGTATCGTAGTTCTGAATCATAGCGGCAAACTCTGCTCTGGAAATACCGTCCAGAGGACAAAGGTTATTTTCTGTGTCGCCATTCATAAGACTGTGCTGGATAGCCCAGCTCATTTCCTCGAACTTATCACCGCTGATCTGGTTGGAATCGTTCCAATAGAGCAGGCAGAAGAAATCCTTTACAGAGGTATCTTCATTGTTGTTTTCTGCAAGCTTGTAGAAATAGGAAGCTGCA
>JAZSDB010000087.1:0-7967 GCA_045530975.1 Eubacteriales bacterium | reverse complement strand
TAATATAAACACGTTTTTTTAAAACCGACGGGGGATATACCACCTCATCACGGAGGACGCGAACGTTATCAACACGGTTGTTACTTGCCGCATCTATCTCCAAAACATCGGTAGCGCTGCCGGAATCAATGGCTTTGCAAGCCGAGCATTTGTTGCAAGGGTTTCCATTTTGAGGATTTTCACAGTTAACGGCTTTTGCAAGTATTTTTGCAGAAGAGGTTTTACCGGTACCTCTTGTTCCGCAAAACAAATATGCGTGAGAAACACGGTTTGATGCGCATTGCTTTTTTAAAATGGAGGTAATATGTTCCTGACCGCTTATTTCATCAAATATACGCGGTCTCCATTTTCTGTATAACGAAAGATACATACTAACCCTCCTAAAAATTATGAGATACAAAATATGACCATACAGCTCACGTCGAATGCTGTTTACACCCGGTAACCTAACGTTCCTCTCAAAACAGGCACCTTTGCGGCACATCCGTATATCTGCTTAATGCTGCTTGGTTCCCCACCTGACATAATTCACAGGTACGAATTGCGCAAAGACCCATTTCTCAACAAGGACCATTAGGTGCAGCAATACAAAAAACACCCTTGATGAGCATTGGCCCCCACTATAGCGGATTGTGGGTACAAGGCACCGCTAACTCCCCGGTTAGTATGGCCATATTTTATATCTCATTTATTGTAGTATAACACATTATTGATTTGTTTTCAAGTGCTATTTTAATTATATACCTATTAATTTTCTAATACTTACAATTGACAATTAAACAATAATGATATATAATAAATTGTTAAGGAGGCGGTATGTATGAAACAACATTTTTATAAAATTTTCGCTTCAAAACTATATAAGATAAATTGGTTAAACCGAATGGGTAAAAACGGTTATCATTTAACCGCAATCAATGGATATAAATATACCTTCGAGCATTTTCCCGAAAAGAAATACTATTATTCGTTGGAGCATTTGGAATACTCGCCCGAATCAACATCGGCTCAAAAATATTATGCCGAATATAAAGAAAAGGGAATAGAGCCCATTATTGTTTCCGGAAACTGGGTGTATTTTGTTTCGGTTGATCAACCTATCGAAACCAATCCCCGTGTGTATAAATCAAATGCAAAGGTATATCTTTGGAGATCGATATATTTATACTTCTTTTCCATTTGGGCTGCTATAGTTTGCGGTTATCAGTTCTTTGCTGCCGATTATCTTGAGCGCATAGGCCACGCAAGCGACGGCTTTATGGATAAATTGGAAATGGGCAGTTCCGGCACCGCTTTTGATAGCGTGTTAAATATCTTGGAAAAACCCATCAACTTCATTATAGACTGGATTAATGAGTTTTATTTGATTTGGATTGCTGAACGTTATGGTGCAAACGATGCTTATGTTGTTTTGGCAATGCTTTTACCCGTATTGCTCCTTCTTCTGGTTCTTGCATCCTGCAGCTTCAATGAATTTATAAGCTATAGACGTATAGCTAAAAAATCCAATCGCCTTCAGGAGTTGAAATAATGCAAAGCAAGGTTTATACAATCAAGTTAAGCGAAGTTGCAAAAAAGTATAATTTCATACCTGTATTTCTCCCTGATAATTATGATGAAATTTTGGTAAACCGTCCGGATGTCAGCCGTCCCGGTTTGCCCTTTGCTGGCTTTTTTGAAGATTTTGAAAACGAAAGAATACAGCTGGTCGGAAATATGGAGCATAGCTATCTTGCTTCACTTTCTGCCGATGAAAGAAGCGCTTCTCTAAAAGCATTCTTTTCACATAATGTAAAGGCGGTTGTTGTAACAACATCATTGCCTATATTTGATGAAATGCTGCAAGAAGCACAAAACAGCGGTACTCCTTTATTTTCTGTTGAATCCGGCACATCGCCCTTAATGGCCGCAATTACCTCAGGTCTTAATGTTACACTTGCAGAACGTATACAGCAGCATGGGGTTTTGGTAGAGGTGTACGGTGAAGGTATACTGATCTTGGGAGATAGCGGTATCGGCAAAAGCGAAACTGCCATAGAGCTTGTTAAAAGAGGTCACCGCTTAATAGCTGATGATGCAGTGGAAATTAAAAAAGTTTCCGCAATTTCATTGGTAGGAAGCGCACCCGATTTAATCAAGCACTATATAGAATTGCGTGGCATAGGTATTGTTGACGTCAGAAGAATCTTTGGTATGGGCTCTGTAAAGGAATCTGAAAAGATTGACCTTATTATCAATTTTGAAAATTGGCAGCAAGGAAAGCTCTATGACAGATTTGGATTAGACTCCGAATATACCGAAATATTGGGAATCAAAATACCCTCAATTACGGTTCCGGTTAAACCGGGTAGAAACCTTGCAGTAATTATTGAAATTGCTGCTATGAACCACAGACAAAAGAAAATGGGCTTCAATACAGCAGAAGAATTTGAAAAACGCCTTCTTGAGCAGGCGGAGAAACAAAATTAACGGAGGAACAATTATGTATTACTTAGGAATAGACCTGGGCGGTATGTCCATCAAAGCAGGTGTGTGCGACGATAACGGAAATATCATTGCAAAGGATACCTGTGTAACCGTACGCAACGAAGACGGAGATAGAATTATTAAAGATATGGCTCAGCTTTGCTTAAAGGTAATTGCTGATGCAGGACTTACCGTTGAGGATATAGAATATGCAGGCGTAGCTTCTCCCGGAAGTGCGGATTGTGAACGCGGTATAATCATTTATGCTTCCACCTTGCCTTTCCTTAATTATCCTATTGCAGAAAGACTTTCTATGTGGACAGGCATTAAGAAGGTTTATGTAGAAAACGATGCAAACGCTGCCGCAAAGGGTGAATCAATCTTTGGTGCCGCAAAGGGCTATAAGGATTCGCTGTTTATAACCATCGGTACCGGCGTTGGCGGCGGTATTATTATCAATGGTAAGGTATATAGCGGATTTAATTATTCCGGTGCCGAGCTAGGCCACATGGTTATCGTACACAACGGTATTCCTTGTCCCTGCGGCAGAAATGGCTGTATGGAGTCCTATGCATCCGCAACAGCATTGATCAATCTCAGCAAAGATAAAATGCTCGCAGATAAAGAATCCGTAATGTGGGAAATTTGCGAAAATGACATTGAAAAAGTAAACGGCAAGACAGTTTTCGATGCTATGGAAAGAAATGATAAAACCGCAAAAGCTATTTTTGATGAGTATATCAGCTATCTTGCTTGCGGAATTGTTAACTTTATTAACATATTCCAGCCCGAAGTACTCAGCATTGGCGGTGGCATCAGCAAACAGGGCGAGGTTCTTTTGGCGCCTATCAGAGAAATCGTGGAAAAAGAACAATATTCTCGCCACAGCGAAAAGAAAACTATTCTTAAAATAGCCGCTCTCGGCAATGATGCCGGTATTATAGGCGCAGCATCCCTTGGTAAATAATGGAGATATAATGGATTCGATCATCGAAAGTAACACACAATTTTTGAATACTATTGCACTGAGAGGTGTAGTAATTTTTCCGGGCACTACCGCAAGCTTTGAGATAGGCCGTAAAATTTCTATCAATGCTCTTAAAAATGCAGAAGAAAACAACGAGCCCCTGTTTCTTATCCCCCAATTAGATCCTGCCGTATCCGATCCTCAAGCCGAGGATCTTATGAAGGTGGGCGTTGTTGCAAGTATTGTTCACGCAACAAAGCAGAAGGACGGTACATATCAATTGGTTGTCGAAGGCATCAGACGTGCCAATCGCGATAAAACCGTTATTGATGAGAATGTAATTCGTTGTTCGCTTGAAGAAAGCAAAATGTCTGATATGCCTTCATACACACGCGAACGTATCGCAATGAAGGAGCTATATGAGGTATTTTCCGAATATTTGAACCTTGTTGCTAAACCCTCCGAGGATATTGTCGAAGAGGTTAATAACATTCGCAATGCGTCACATCTGGCAGACTTTGTTGCAGGAAACTTTGTCGTGAATTTTGACGAGCGTAAGCGTTTGTTGGAGGAATACAATACCGTCAACAGATTAAAGCTTCTCTGCGATATTTTCCGTAAAGATATAGAGCTCTATTATCTCGATAATAATATTCAGCAAAAGGTTCGCTATACGCTTCAGAAGCAACAACGTGATATGTATCTTCGCGAACAGTTAAGGGCCATCCGCAGTGAGCTCGGCGAAGATAATGTCGGTGAAGAAGTGGGCGATGATGGCGATGAATATTCATCTGCTATCAACAAAGCATCTATCCCTGCAGATGTAAAGGAAAAGCTTTTGGCAGAGAATAACAAATTAAAGAAGATGCCTTTTGGCACCCCAGAAGCTACCGTGTTGCGCAATTATATCGAAACCTGCTTGGAGTTACCCTGGGACAAAAAGAGCAAGGACAGAATTGATATTGCCGCCGCAAAAAAGATATTGGACAGAGATCACGACGGTATAGATAAAGTAAAAGAGCGTATACTTGAATTTATCTCAGTTAAGCAATTGAAGCCAGACCTTAGAGGACAGATTCTTTGTTTCGTTGGACCTCCCGGCGTTGGTAAAACCTCTATTGCTAAATCCATCGCTTCAGCAACCAATAAAAAATTCGCAAGAGTTTCTTTGGGCGGTATCCGCGATGAGGCCGAAATCAGAGGTCACAGAAGAACCTATATTGGCTCAATGCCCGGTAGAGTCATTAATGCCCTTAAATTAGCAGGAACTTCAAACCCTGTAATACTCTTTGACGAGCTCGATAAACTCACCAAGGACGCCCATGGCGACCCTACAAGCGCTATGCTAGAAGTACTTGATACCGAGCAAAATAATGCTTTCAGAGATAACTTTATAGAAATTCCCGTTGATCTTTCCGAGTGCCTGTTTATTGCAACTGCCAATACATTGGATACAATACCTGCACCTCTGCTCGATCGATTGGAAGTTATTCAAATGGATAGCTATTCTCATAGCGAGAAGCGTGCAATTGCAAAAAACCATTTAATCGGCAAACAGCTTAAGTTGCACGGTCTGAAAGGTTCTCAATGCAAATTCACAGACGAAGCAATAGATGAGCTTATAACCTCCTACACACGCGAAAGCGGTGTTAGAAATTTAGAACGTGAAATCGCATCACTCTGTCGAAAGAGCGCCAAAAAGATCGTAGAAGGAGCAAAGAAGGTCGTTATAGATATCTCTATGCTCCGTGAAATGTTAGGTCCTCAAAAATTCATTCCCGATGCAATTTATGAAAAAGATGAAGTGGGAATTGTAAACGGCCTTGCATGGACAAGCGTAGGCGGCGATATGCTCCGCATAGAATGCAGCTCTATGAACGGAAAAGGCATTCTGGAGCTTACAGGACATCTCGGTGACGTTATGAAAGAAAGCGCAAAAGCCGCGATGAGTTATATCAGAAAACACAGCGATACGCTTGGTGTTGAAAATGATTTCTATTCGAAATACGATATTCATATACACGTACCCGAAGGCGCAATACCGAAAGACGGACCTTCGGCAGGCATAACAATTGCAACCGCTCTACTCAGCGAGCTTACAGGCAGAAGTGTTAAGCGTGACGTTTGTATGACCGGCGAAATCACCCTTACAGGTAGAGTATTGCCCATAGGCGGACTGAAGGAAAAGTCCATGGCGGCTTTTAAATGCGGCGCAAAAAAGGTAATTATTCCTGCAGAAAATCTTTCAGATGTTGCACAATTTGATCAGGAGGTCAAGGACGCTCTTGAATTCATTCCGGTAAAGCATATTTCGGAAGTTTTCAATGTTGCGTTAAACTAAATATGGAAATGTCATTCGGTGGAGTTAATCTTCATAAAACCGATCTGAAAATATCTGCCGGCCTGCCTTGGCAGCTCATAAAGGCAGGTGTGCCTCAGGTTGCTTTTGTAGGACGCTCCAACGTAGGAAAAAGCTCTTTAATCAATTCCTTGCTTGGCAGAAAAAAACTGGCTCGTGTATCATCTGAGCCCGGCAAAACCATTACAGTCAACTATTATGATGTTGATAAGCAGTTATTCTTGGTTGACCTGCCCGGTTACGGCTTTGCAAGACGTTCCAAAAGCGATATAGGGAAGTGGTCTTCTCTTACCGAGCACTATTTCGAAGATAATGCCGCACTTACTTATGTGCTGCAATTAATTGATATTCGTGTTGGTATTACCGATGATGATAAAATGATGTTATCTTATCTCGACCACTATAATTTACCCTATATTGTAGTTGCAACAAAATGCGACAAGCTTAATAAAACTCAGCTTAACGAAGCATGCGCAAAGCTTTTATCCAGCGGTGTTTTGCGAAGCAACACCGAAGTAATTCTATATTCTTCCTTAAAGGGAATAGGAAGAGAATTGCTTTGGAACAAAATCATAGAAATGTCCATAGGTGATCAAAATGATTCATAACAATATCACTATATTAAATAATGGCCACCTTGCTTTTTCGGGCGTAGATACTGTCGAAATGACTCAAAAATACGGAACACCGCTGTATTTAATCGATGAAGCAAAGCTCCGTGCAAATTGTAAAGAATATCGAAATGCTGTACTTAAGCATTTTGGAAAAGACAGTCTTCCGCTGTATGCCAGCAAGGCACTTTGCTACAGAGATGTTTACCGTATCGTAAACGACGAGAAATTAGGTATAGACGTTGTATCAGCTGGTGAGCTTCACACCGCATTGAGCGTCGGTTTTCCTGCAGAAAAGGTTTATTTCCACGGAAATAATAAAACACCTGCCGAGATTACCTATGCACTGGATAATGGTGTTGGCGACTTTGTTGTGGACAATTTCGATGAATTGTATTTCATAAACGAAGAAGCCAAAAAACGCAATAAGGTACAAAATATATTGCTTCGCCTTTCTCCCGGTATCGATCCTCATACCCATAGAGCGGTTGTTACCGGTAATGTGGATTCGAAATTTGGTATGGCAATAGAAACAGGTCAGGCCTTTGAATTTGTTAAAGAAGCCATTGCTTGTCAAAACCTAAACCTCGAGGGAATACACTGTCATATCGGCAGCCAGATATTTGATAAGTATCCTTTTACCGATGCGGCTAAAAATATGCTCGATTTTGCATTAAAGATCAAGAATGAGCTTGGATACAGCTTCAAAAAGATCAACCTCGGTGGCGGCATAGGTGTAAAATACACCAAAGATGATCCAACTATTTCTATTGATGAAATTTTGTGCGAAATAAAAAACGAGCTTGATAAGCTCGTTTCGGAGAGAGGTCTTGAAAAGCCAATATTTCTATTTGAAATGGGACGCTACATCAGCGCTGCCGCAGGTATGACATTATACACCGTCGGTTCAGTAAAAGAAATCACCGGTTACAAGAAGTATGTATGTATCGACGGCGGTATGTGCGACAATCCTCGTTATGCACTATACCAATCCAAATACACCATATACAATGCAACAAACGCCGCACACGATCGTGATATTGTAGCATCAGTAGCCGGACGTTGTTGCGAAAGTGGTGATTTGTTAGGCGAAGATATGCTTCTGCAAAGCTTTAGTAGAGGTGATATAATGGCCGTAGCCGTTACCGGCGCATATAACTATGCAATGTCATCAAATTATAACAGGGTACCTAAGCCCGCTATGGTTTCTGTTAATAACGGCAGTGAACGTTTGGTTATCAAACGTGAAACCTATGACGACATTATGAAAAACGAGCTTTAAAATAATTCTAAAAAGCTTGGTTTCTTTGCTTCAACGCATAGCCCGTCAAGGTAGCTCAATAATTCGCAATCAGAGCAACCGCTGAATTTAATAGAATGTGCACAGAGTGCTTGCGATTTATATCCAAGCTCTCTGTCTTTTTTATTAACAGCATATTTTCCGTCTCCTAATAACGGATGGCCAATATGGGCAAAACTCGCTCTGATTTGGTGCGTACGTCCTGTAATAAGCTCTATTTCCATCAAAGCTAATGTTTTGTTTCTGTTAACTGCTACAGTTCTG
>JAZSDB010000193.1:0-1935 GCA_045530975.1 Eubacteriales bacterium | reverse complement strand
TATAGATAAATCGCTTCTTGCTTCTATGGTGCCTGTTTCTTCCGCAAGGGATTTATCTATTTCAAGAGATTTTTCATAATAGTCCTTGGCGCTCTTCAGATCACCGAGAGATTTATATATATTTCCAAGCTTATTATAGCTTAGAGATAAATCTCCTCTTGCTTCTATGGTGCCTGTTTCTTCGGCAAGGGGCTCTCTTATTTCAAGAGATTTTTCATAATATTCCTTGGCGCTCTTCAGATCACCGAGAGATTTATATATATTTCCAAGGTTATTATAGCTTATCGATAAATCTCTTCTTGCTTCTATGGTGCCGGTTTCTTCCGCAAGGGATTTTTTTATTTCAAGAGATTTTTCATAATATTCCTTGGCGCTCTTCAGGTCGCCGATAGATTCATATACATACCCAAGCTGTTCATAGCTTATAGATAAATCTCTTCTTGCTTGGATCGTACCTGTTTCTTCCGCAAGGGATTTGTTTATTTCAAGGAATTTTTCATAATATTCCTCGGCGCTCTTCAGGTCACCGAGAGATGTATATACATCTCCAAGCTTATTATAGCTTATAGATAAACCTCTTCTTGCTTGAATTGTGCCTGTTTCTTCAGCAAGGGATTTTGCTATTTCAAGAAATTTTTCATAATAGTCCTTGGCGCTGTTCAGATCACCGAGGGATTCATATATATTCCCTATGCGATTATAGCTTCCGGATAAATCTCTTCTTGCTTCTATGGTGCCTGTTTCTCTCGCAAGGGGCTTTGCTATTTCAAGAGATTTTTCATAATATTCCTTGGCGCTCTTCAGGTCGCCGAGAGAGCTATATATATCACCTAACTTAATATAACTTACAAATAAATCTCTTCTTGCTTCTATGGTGACTGTTTCTTCAGCAAGGGATTTATCTATTTCAAAAGCTTTTTCATAATAGTCCTTGGCGCTCTTCAGGTCACCGAGAGATAAATATATAGTTCCAAGCTTATTATAGCTTACAGATAAATCTCTTCTTGCTTGGATCGTGCCTATTTCTTCAGCAAGGAGCTTTGCTATTTCAAGAGATTTCTCATAATATTCCTTGGCGCTGTTTAAATCCCCGAGAGATTTGTATATATCGCCAAGCTTACTATAGCTTACAGATAAATCTCTTCTTGCTTCTATGGTGCCTGTTTCTTCAGCAAGGGGCTCTCTTATTTCAAGAGATTTTTCATAATAGTCCTTGGCGCTCTTCAGGTCACCGAGAGATTTATATATATCGCCAAGGTTGTTATAGCTTACAGCAATATTACGTTTTACATTATTGGACTGTTGCGGATATTCTAAGCATATTTCAAGACCGAAAAGATATTTTTCCTTTGCCATTTCGAGCTTGGCTACGGCTTGGTAAGCATATCCGCACTCTATAATAACCCAGAAAAGGTTATTCAGATTATCTTCATTAGGGTTATTATTGTAAATCGACTGAAAATGCTCTATCTTTTTTTCGTGCCAAAGGATAGCTTTTTGAAAATCACGGGCAACGCCAAAGCCCGTATTATACATATCTATAAGCTTGTCCATTGCCTCAACAATGCCATTTTCGGCGGCGAATGTTATAAGGGAAATCGCTTTTTTGTGGCCAACCTCCACATCGATGCCGTTGAGGTATGCCAGACCGATAAAGAAATTGTGCATAGGGTTTTTGTCGTTTTCCTTTATTGCCATTTTCTTTATTGCGGAATACAGTGCATCGTTCAGCTCGGCATCGTTATGGGCATCGGCGCAGGCAGGGATTTGGGGATATTTTTCCGACAATTCTCCCTTATCGGTCTTTACCATTTCGGCAGGGAGGATATTCTTTCCCTCGTCCCTTGCCATAGGGTATTCGGTGGTCATAACGTAATTGATTTCGTTAACCAGATTGGGGGTGACCGCCAGCACGAAAAGCTCGCTCTTTTCCAG
>JAZSDB010000028.1:0-1991 GCA_045530975.1 Eubacteriales bacterium | reverse complement strand
CGTATGTAATTTCGGAGGGAATGGTAGGCTCGCCGATAGAAAGACAAAGCTCCTTGAAAAGTTCTCTGTCTTCGGCACGTTCTATACTTTCGCTGCTGGTTCCGAGCAGTTCAACACCGCATTCGCGAAGAACACCCTTCTTTTCCAACTGCATAGCAAGGTTCAAGCCAGTCTGGCCACCTATGCCGGGAACGATTGCATCGGGACGCTCATATCTGAGAATCTTTGCAACGTATTCCAATGTAAGGGGTTCCATATATACCTTATCGGCAATAGTGGTGTCTGTCATAATTGTTGCGGGGTTGGAGTTGCAAAGTACAACCTCATAACCTTCTTCCTTAAGAGCGAGGCAAGCTTGAGTGCCCGCATAGTCAAATTCAGCCGCCTGACCTATAATAATAGGACCCGAACCGATTATAAGTATCTTTTTGATATCTGTTCTTTTTGCCATAATGTGCCTCCGTATATATTACACTGATTTATCAACATAAACTTCTTTCCCATCACAAACCGTAAGAACACAACGTCCAAACAGCTTGTCACCGAGAAACGGTGTGGATTTTCCCTTTGAAAGAAATTCCTCGGGATCAACCGTGAATTCTTTACTGATATCCCAAACCGTATAATCGTTCCCCATAGGGATGCCAAAACGTTTACGGGGATTTATACACAATACTTCTACAAGCTTTTCTAACGTAAGAATGCCTGTCTTTACCAATTTCGTGTATAAAACCGGAAATGCGGTTTCAAGTCCCACAATTCCGAAAGCGCTTTTTTCCAATCCCTTTGCCTTTTCCTCCGCAGAATGAGGCGCATGGTCTGTAGCTATCATATCGATGGTGCCATCAATTATTCCTTCTATCAGCGCTTCCCTATCTTCCTTTGAACGGAGAGGAGGGTTCATTTTAAAACGTCCGTCCTCTTGAAGGTTGCCATCATCCAAAACGAGATAATGGGGACCTGTTTCACAGGTTATATCCACACCGTCTTTTTTGGCTTTTCTGATAATATCCACACTTTCTTTGGTGGATATATGGCAAACGTGGTATGAGCATCCAATTTCTTTTACAAGCTCTATATCACGTGCAATCTGTTCGTATTCACTTGCAGAGCAGATTCCTCTGTGATTATGAACACGGGCATATTCACCATCGTGTATATAACCGCCCTTCAGGAGCGAATTCACCTCGCAATGAGCCACAATCATTTTCCCCAATGATTTGGCCTTCAGCATGGCCGAGCGCATCATATCATCAGACTGAACGCCCCTGCCATCATCCGTATAGGCAATGGCCAGCTCTTTCATCCCTTCCATATCCGAAATCTCATTACCGGCTTCGTTAACGGTTATCGTACCATAGGGATAAACATTTATGCTTGCATCTCTGTCTATAATCTCTTTTTGCAATCTGATATTTTCCACGCTATCGGGTGTAGGGTTTAAATTCGGCATAGTGCATACCGCTGTATAACCGCCTCTTGCCGCTGCACAACAACCATCGAATATGGTTTCTTTATAAGAAAAGCCCGGCTCACGAAAATGCACATGCACGTCGCAAAAACCGGGAAAAATAACATATTCACCCTTGTTGGAAATCAAATGGGAAAAAGAGGACAAAACACCCTCGGAAGGATAGCAAAAATCGGGATGTTCAGCAGATTTGATATATTTACATTTTAACAACGCAGACATAACAACCTCTTAATTTTACCATTGTCATAATTCGAAAAATTATACCACAAATAACTATATATTGTCAATATGGCATTTCGAACAAAAGGAAGTTTCTTTTGTTCGAAATGTCATATAAAAAGACAAACTTAAAGCATCGACTTGCGAAGCTCCTCATTGGATTTTGCGCTGAGATACGCAGGAGCAATATCAAATACGGTTTTACAGCCGTATTCACCTCGCTTATTCAGGCGATAAACCGCTCGCGCATACGCCACCAATACGCTGGCTGTAAACTCAGGGTTAGAATCGAGTTTAA
>JAZSDB010000117.1:0-10929 GCA_045530975.1 Eubacteriales bacterium | reverse complement strand
AGCGTCATGCAGGAAGGTGCTGACGAAGGGTGCCAGGAAGATGGCCTGCTCCGTGGAGCAGAAGGGACTCATAGCCAGGGCGATGCCGAGAATAATGGTTTCTAACGCCCAGGTAATGCCTGCGATAATTCCGGAAATCATAGTTTTTCCTCCTTAGATGTTTTCAAAAGCCACAAGGTTGCCCTTGAGTCTTGCGTAACGTTCCACGGCCCAGTCCTCCATGGGCTGTCCGTCGTAGGGAACTCTTGCCTTGGCCCACAGAGTCCACAGATAGTCCACGTAGATCTTGTTGGCAAGGAAGTGCTTGATATCGGTGGTGGTGGGCTTCCGCTCCAAATACTGCTCCAGCAGTTTCAGATCGTGGGCCTCGTCGAAGCCTGCCTCAATAGAGACGTCAGCCACATCCCACATGCCGTCGTTCATGCCGGCGTACTCCCAGTCGATGAGGTACATTCTGCCGTTGCCCTCTACCCAGTTTTCACAAAGAGGGTCATTATGGCAGGGAACCTTGGGCGCATTGACCTTTTTATCGATTTCGGCCTTGATGGCCATTACCTTTGCCTTATTTTCGGAATAATCGGAAAACATAGGCACATTCATATCGGAAATGATTTTTTCATAGCCGGCGGCCATATCGAAAACCTCAAAGGGTACGCCCGTATCAACTCCGCAGGAGTGCATTTTTTTGTAAATTTCCGCAATCTGAGCGATATGACGGGGGGCCTTTATAGTTTCGGCCGACATTGTTTCCGCATTGGGGATAAATTCGGTTACTTTGGAGCCATCGCTGCCGAAGTAAAGCATTTTTGCATCTACACCCAAATCACAAGCCAGCTGAGTGCTCTTCATTTCATCACTGCGAACGATAAGCTCTTCGGTGCCCTCTCCGGGAATACGCACCACATATTCCCTACCGTCCTCCATTGTAACATGGTAGGTATGGTTGGTAAGTCCGCCCATTCTTTCGATGGCGCTGTATGAAGTAATACCGATAACCTTACCCAGAAGGTCGCTTACCAATTCCAGATCTTTTTCAATGATTTCTCTCATATGAAGATCTCCTTTAATTCTTTATTTTCATAGGTATATTGATAATTTCTGTCACCTACGGTAAATCGCATACCTGCGGCGGCATTGTCGCTTGTTTTGTAAGCCGTAACATTTACCATTTCCGATTCCTTACAGGAAAGACGAGCAGACAGCTCCTTTAAAATCAGAGAGCGGGTGTCATTTACATAGCTTGTATCAAAAACACGAAGCTCATCCAAGGTATCAAACTCGAAAATAACATCATCTGCATATTTACGGATTTGCATTTTCAGCACATCAAGGTGCTTCATATAGATAGATTCCCAAAGAAGATCCGCCGTTTCGGGAAGGTCATAAACAGACAGCAGAATATCCAGAAAGCTCTTGCTGAATTCCTCGTTCCAAAATGTATGGCCAAGCATATACCAGGCATTGCTTCCGCCAACGGTAACGCTGTTTACATAGCCCATTTCGTCCTCGGTCATACACCATTCCTTGGTTTCGCCGTCGGCATAAACTGCGGCATAATAGGAATCTTCTACCACACTTTCGAAGGGGTTTTGAGAAAAGTAATTATCTGAGGAGCAGATATAGGTATTCTTTAATCTGTCCTTCACTGCATAGATACTGGCATTGTTGTTTCTCGTGAGATAATCGGGGTTTTCCACAAGCTCTACACCGAACTTATCGGCAAGATAGGCAAACTGCTCCTTCTTATAGCCCACAACAACAATTATTTCGGAAATGCCCGCCTCTCGCAGTTGGCGGATCTGTCTTTCGATAAGGATTTCGCCCTTAACCTCGATAAGTGCCTTTGGCCTTTCAAAGGAAAGGGGAGCAAATCTGCTGGCGGTACCTGCTGCCATTATGACAGCATTATCTACCTTATATCCCATAATCTATCTCCTGTTCTAAGAAATTTTATGGTCCTTCAAAATCTTTTTGGTTTTGATAAACTGCCAATCGCTTCTATCCCAGATATCCTTGGTAACAACTGCCCAAGTGGTGGCAGAATACATATTGCCGTTATTACTGTCAACGCTCCAGTCGCGGGAGGTCATAATGAACTGGTCGTGGGCAGTCTTTTCATCGCTGTTGATAGGTTTGCCGGTGAAGGGGTTGATGGGGTTTTCGATAACTCCGTCGGTAGCGATGGTGGGAACATCCGCATTTGTCATAAATTGATTATCGGTGGTAAAGCCCTTACTGTTAAAGTCCTTAACCATCATCAAGGGGAAATAGTTGCTTATATCGATATTGTCGTGAACCAGCTGAGCGGACTGATAGAGATAGTATCCGTGGTCGGCAACGATGATGATTTTTGTATTGTCATAAACATCGTTTTCACGGAGGTAATCCAGCCACTGACCGATCTGCATAAGGCAGGCCATATTTGACTGATAGTGAATCATCTGCTTTTCGGTGGTAATGCTTATACTCTTGCCGTCAACAGTAAAGCGGTCCTTATTTGCCTTATCGTAGGCGGTATTATCAACCCAAGGTGCGGGAACATATTCCGGCTCCTGAAGGAGCATGGGCTCGTGAGTAGCATCGTTATAGAAGAAGAAGAAATTATTTTCGCCGTCCTCGGTAACCCTTGTCATTGTTTGGAGGTTGCGCAATGCCTCATAGGGCTCCACAAAGGCCTTGCTCATACCCACGGAAACAGAAATGCTTTCACGGGTCTGTGTAGTGGCAACAGTGGGAGTGAAGGCCATATTGTAGTCACCGCCGCTATACATTCCCCACTGTGCAAAGAGGGGCATAGATTTCATTAAGCTGAAGCAGAAGAAATTGCGGTAATTGTTCTGTATGGTCTGCTCCTTCATTTCCTTACTGCCGAAATATCCCTTTGTAATATAGGTATCGATTTCGGGATATTCATCGTATATAGACAGATCGGGGATCCATTTATAATTGGCATAAGGTGCATCGCAAACGGTTACGTTGTAGCCGTTTTCCGAAAAGAGCACGGGCATAACCTTAAGGGATTCATTGTGCTTATCCTTCAAGGATTCCTGATCTCTCTTATTAAGCTCGATAGGGGTATATTCATAACCGCCCATCAATGCGGGAACACCCATATTGGTATGTCCGCCGTAGGAAATTGTATTGGAATAATAGGTAAATCCGTCGAACTGCTTTTCAAGGTCCTTATTTTCATTGAAGAGGTACGGGATATATTCACCCATAGCGCGGTCGATCATCATAACAACCACGTTGGTACCGTCTTTACTGAGCTCAAAATGAGGGGTTGTTTCGGACTCCTTAACTCTGATATCGTCAACCGAGCCCTTTACGGTGATAACATTTATACCCGACATTACGAAAATAGCCAGAGTTGCGATAAGGAGCACGCTTTTGGAAATCTTTTCCCATTTGACAACAACAAAGTACATAAAGCCGATAACGAGGCAAAGAATGAAAACGTTGAATAGCTGTTCTCCGGTGGAGAAGTTTACACCGTTTTCATATTCCAAGGTGGCGGAAACAACGCCGAGCTTGGTGCCAAAGAACATATAGTTTACGGTGAATGCTCCGCAGAGAATCCACATAACACGTTCAAAAATAACCTTGCCCTTATTATTGGCCAGCCAATAGAACACGCCTACCCAAAGGAGGAAGGTGCCTATCGCAAAGCAAACAGCGCTTACAATATACCACAAAGGATGGTGGAAATAGGTTACATCCACATATTCCTGAGGAGATGCGGCAATAAAGTTGGAGGGGATAAGCAGTCCTACGAAAACTGTAAGGAAGAGGGCTGCGGAAACGAAAAGCTTGCGATTGGGTTTATATTCGCTGTCATTATCCTTTGGGGGATATTTTTTATTGATTACATAGGCAATAAGGGGCACGAAAAGAATACAGCCGATGATGATAAGGGGATTTCTAAGCTGCGGCATACCCATATTTACGCACTTCACACCATAGAAAAGCGAGATCACGCCCAAAACCGAAGTAAGCACGGAAAGAACAAGCTTGGGGTTTTTAAGCTTATAGAACACGTTTTTAACAAGGGAGAAGATGTTGTTTAATGTCCAATAGAATACCAGGCCCGAGGGAGAGGTATAAAGGAACACCAGGAAGAAGAGCGCCATACCGTAAAGCTGAATTTTGGTCTTTAAGGGGAATCCCTTAAGATAGATAGCGCTGGACACTACGTTGATAAGTGTCATAATAACAGGAAGGAGGTTTATTGTAATTCCGCCCACAGTAAGAAGTCCGTCAGGAGCACCCAGGTTGGCGATAGGGCCGAAGGCAACCCCTTCAAGGGTGCCCAGATGGGATAGGAACTGATAAGCCGCCATAAAGAAGGGGATTTCCAGAAGGAGAGATACAGAGCCCCTCAAAACATCGGTGGGCTTGTAATTATTCTGGCGATAGTATGCCTGAAGAATCATCATACGTTCATCGCCCGAGAAGGTCTTTTTGATATGAGTTACGCCGTCATTGAGCTTGGCATCCACATCTCTTGCCTGCTCCTGCATTGCGTCGGCACGGCGATACAGAGGAAGCACAAGAATATTCATTACCAAGCTGAGAAAGATAATGGCGATACCGGGGTTATAAACAAGCTCATAGGCACACTGGAAGATTACCTCGAAAATGAGCTTAAGAGGGCCTATAAGGATTGTTTCCAATATACTGAACAGTGACATTTATTCCTTTCCCTCCTCTTTCTCTTTGGTAAGCTCTTCATATTTTGCTATAAGATAATCTGCCGCACGGGATGCACCTTTGCCAAAGCATTCCCAGGTTTCTGCCTTGACCTTCTGTCTGCCGAACGCATACTTGGGATCAGACAGACAGTCATCGATAAGCTCTTTAAGATTGTTCATATTGTCATCGGTGAGCTTACAGCCGATTCGGGGCAATGCAGAGATGGTCCAAAGGGGCTTTTTGAGCCACCAGGCATCATAGGGGCTGAGGTCAAAATTGGGGTCGGTATAAATAACGGGCTTATCGTAAACCAAGGTAAAATCGAAAATAACGCCCGAAAAATCGGAAATAAGGATGTCGGAGCGGCGCAAAACATCGAAATTATCGGTATCTCTGTTCCATTCCAGCTGTTCCGATTGAGGATATTCCTGCATAAGCTTATCCATCATCTCCTTTTCAGAGGTGAAGGACTGAGGGTGAGGACGGACAACCACGTGATAGCCGGTTTTCAGCAGTACATCGATAATCTTGCCGCCGTAAACGCTGAAAATAGCGCTTTTACCCCAAGAGGGCGCAAGAAGCACTGTACGGGGATGGTCGGGGGCAGGTCCCTCCTTTTCCAAGCGCTTTGCCATTTCATCCATATAAGGGATGCCTATTTTATGAAGTTCCTTGGCAGGAAGACTCCTCAATTTTTCCAAAGCACGGATGTCCTTTGCCTGATATTCACCGGAAAGAAGGATAGCATCGTAATAATCGATGCCGAACATACGGTAAAGAACTATCTCACTTGCCGCATGGGGAATATGTACATAATACTGAACATCTTTAGAGCGCTTCCACTGATAAACATCCAAACCGGGGGTGGTGGAAAGAACCACAACAGCATTGAGATAATTAAGGCGGGCATACATTTTGTTGCTGTTGCCGATAAATTCTGCTTTGATGTGCTCATAACCGCAATTGAAAACAGGATCGTCCTCGGAAGCGGTAAGATATACCACGTCCCTGCCCCTGTTATTCATTTCACGGCAGATAGGTTCAAAAACAGACCAATAACGCTTGTTATCCGAAAAGATAACAAAGGGCGTTTTTTCTATTGCAACCTGCGCCTTACCGCCGCTGAGCTTCAAGCGAAGCTTCATCATAAACATACGTACTGAATAAACTGCGGCACCGATAATACCCAGCAAAACGGTAAACAGCATACTGCCTGTACCGGGATCTATATACATAAACATAAGCATTTCCTCTTTTCTGTGCTATATTAAGCCGTCTATCTTTTGCTCCTTGAACAAAAGGCAAAAATAACCCATTTTTAAGATTAATTAACATTTAGTTAATTATATCACATTTAAATATAAATGCAAGGATTTTTATCATATTAGCAGTCGTATTTTGAGGACAATTGGCTCTTTTTTTCCCTGTTTTTAAAATATTTATTGCCCCTTTGAAAAATATATGATATACTGATCAATAAGAGGTGATATTTGTGCTTGAAATTTTAAACGATATGATTTCTTTTGAGAAGGAAATAAACCTTTTCACTGTTGCTTTAAGAATTTTTCTTGCCGTAATTCTCGGCGGCATAATCGGCATAGAGAGAGGACGTCACGGCAGTCACGCCGGTATGAGAACACACATTCTTGTGTGTCTGGGCGGTGCGATGACTGCTCTTGCAGGCGTTTACAGCACCCAAATTTTGGGCTTTGACGGAGACCCCTTCCGTATTGCCGCTCAGGTGGTATCGGGCATCGGTTTTCTCGGTGCGGGAATGATTGTGGTAAAAAGTGATAAAACCATAAGCGGTCTGACCACGGCCGCAATTATGTGGACCACGGCAATTATAGGCATTTCGGTGGGAATAGGATTTTACAGCGGTGCTCTCATTGCTATGCTGGCCTGCGTTTTCACTGCCGCCGTACTTACCAGAATTGAAAGCAAGCGCAGAAATGTAATTAAATTTTACATAGAGCTTAACCTCCCTCCCGCTATCGATGATGTGATAAAAAAGGCCAAAGCTCTTCTGCCTGCCGACACTTCGATGGAGCTTATTCCCGCAAAAAGCGCCACCCAAGGCAATATCGGTCTTTTAATTGTAACACCTGCCATAAACAATGTGGAAGAGGTTAAAAACCAATTAAAGGCACTTGACGGTATCCACTTTATTGTAGTGGAATAGGACAAGCTTTGATCTTTACTGCATAAAAAACGACGTTCCGAAAAGAACGTCGTTTTGTTTTTATATGTTTTCGGATTTGAAAAACTCTTCCATTCGGGAGGAATCCAAGCTCTTATGCTGTGTCAGCAGCTCGGTCAAGCGTTCCAAGGTTCCTCTATGGTCCTTAAGCATTTTCCGAGTGCGGTCATACTGTTCTTTTATAAGCTTTTCCGCCTCCTCGGGCTTATTACCGTCATACAAGCCATCGCCCATTGCATAATCATCCAAAATGGCACGAACGATACCTCTTGCCTTTTTTATATCCGAAACAGCACCGGTATTTGTACCCAGCGATTCTCCGTACAGTTCAATTTCGGCCAGACGTCCCGCAAGGCAGCGGCAGACAATATTTTTAAGCTCATCGAAGGTATAATTGCCGTTTTCCTTGCCTGCACTTTCCATAAATCCGCCGTAGTTACCTCGGGAAACAATGGTAAGGAAGGTAGGAGTGATTCCGCAAAGACGGCACACGATGGCGTGGCCCGCCTCGTGGCAGGCAGTCTGACGCAATTTTTCGGGCTCCATCTTATTTACATCACCAAAGCGGAAGGCATCCAATGCCTCCAGATATTTCGCTCCGTCAGGCACTCCGTCGCCCATTGTTTTGATGAAATTGGAATTCATCATCGCAAGGTCGGCATTGCTCATTCCACCGCTGCGCTCAGCCATATTGCGCAGTATTTTTTCGTGGTTTTCACCGAAATGAACACCGTGCTTTTCCAGATAACCCTTGATAAGCTCATACCTATCGTCGGTATCGGGCAGAGGAATGAGAATCTTATTATCAAAGCGGCGGACAAAGGCAGGGTCGAGCATTCTGTCGCCTGCGCCGCTTATTTCATAGTTGGTAGCGGCCAGAATGAAAACAGGACGTTTGGGATCCGAAACAAAGCCGTCCATTTCGGCAAGGAAGGTTGTAAGGGCATCCTCATTGTGTCCCTTTGTGTTAATACCGCCTCTTGCACGGGCAATTGCATCTACCTCGTCTATAAATATTATAGAGGGGGCATAGCTTCTTGCCTTTCGGAAGAGCTCTCGGATATTGCCCTCGGTCTGTCCTACATAGCTACCGAAGAAGGAGGTTCCCGAAACGGGGAAAAAGGTGGCATTACATTCGTTTGCCATCGCCTTGGCAAGCATGGTTTTACCTGTGCCGGGAGGACCGTAAAGCAGAACTCCCTTGGGCATTGCCTTTCCTTGCATGGCCATATCACGAGGGTTATCAAGGTTTGCACAATACTTTTTAAGCACTTCCTTGGCGGTCTTGCAACCCACCACATCCTTGAAGGTAAGGTTATCGTTGGCTCCCTTTGCGGCAATAAAGGTCTTATCCGCCGATTGAGGCGCACTCTTAACCTTAAGCTTTTCAATGGAAACCAAAACCGTTTCTTCATCAAGGGTATACTGAGCGCAGTTATAATCCAAAAACTTACCGGAGCGTCCCAAGGAATAAACAGTATTGTTTACCAATGCGCCAAAGGTAAGCTCCTTCAGCTGTGCGATAAAGCTCTCGGTATCGCCGATCTGCGAACGGATAATACCCCTTGCACCTCTGGCAAGAAGGGTTTCATAAAAGCCATAGGATTCACCGCAGGTATCGAGAATATATACGGGAATTTCGGAGAAAAACTCACGTACATAATCAAACATATTCATACCGTCGGAATCGATATCCTCCACATCCTTGGGCATACGGTCACTGTTTCTTGCGCCGCACATCGGATCCACAAGAACATAATCGGTTACGCCTCTCAAGCTTCTGCGGAAGGCATCGCAATTATCGGTAACGCCCATAGTAACATTGAGCTTTTTGCTTTCACTCACAACATCATCGGAAATCTTATCGGAGAAAACGTTAGCGATAAGCTCTTCGCGGCTCACAAACATATTACCGATTTCACTGCTGCACTCGGTATCCACGCTAATGGTGATTTTCTTCAGATTATCCAGCTTTTCGCCCTTTTCGGAATACAGCTGCATAACCACATCACGGATTTCCCGTGCAATCATATTCCTTGCTATGGAGCCGATATTTCTCGCATCGGAAAGACCTCCGCTGTTATAGAGCACAAGAGCGGAAAGCATTACAGGGTCGTAATCTATTGTAATTCCCGTGGATTTGCAGAAGAGCTCCCCTTGAAGCTTGAGCATATCCTGAATAATCTCCATCAGAGCATAGGGCTCCAGACGGTTGAACAGTATAACGTGGCCGTTGGACATACGGGTGGTTATACATTCGGGGAAAAAGGGTTCTCTTGTCTGCGGATTTATATCGGTTTTCAAAGCATTGAGAATAACACTTCGAGGGATGCCCGAAAGGTCGCAAACGGTGGTATCCTCATAGAGAGATTTTCCTGCATTTGTGGTAAAAATGATGATGGTATCCTTAAAGGAAACATCCTTATTATACCTATAATCCTTCAAGGTGCCAGCATCGAGAATTTGCAGGAAAAGGTGTATGGTATTTATACTTGCCTTTTCTATTTCGTCAAATACCAAAATGCTTTTTGGGTTTTTAAGGACAAAATCGGTTACCAGCGCGGGCTGTCCGTGCTCTCCGTTAAATTTCATATGAGCGATATGATCGGAAAATTCGCTCATATCCAGAATCAGCGCTTCACGCTTAAGCACGTTCTTGCAGGTTCTGGCCAAAAGGGTTTTACCCACACCCGAAGGGCCGGTAAACAGGAAGGTTGCCAAGGGGCTCTTACGTTCTTCATTGAAGGAAGAGAACATTTCGCTCTGGAAGATGGCTTGCACAACCTCTTCGATGGCGTGACGCTGTCCCTTAACGGTATTCAATAAGGTTTCCTTAAGTTGCTTGATAAGCTCTGCCTGCTGCGAAAGCAAAAGAGGAGCTTTTTCTTTATCTGCGTTGTCGGTGTTTTCCGCATTATCCGTGTTGTTCGTATTGTCCGAGCTTTGCTGTTCTATAGTAATCTCGGGGGAAGGAATATCGAAGGATTTCAATGCTGTTTTGGGATTTTTAGCCGATTGTGTATGCTCGGGTTCCTTTTTTGGATTGCCCTTTTGAGCTTTTTGATTTATAAGCTCATCGATGGCTTCCCAAAATACGGCATCCGATTTATCCGAGCTTTTTTTCACAAGCTCATTAAGCTCATCAAGGGTAGGTTCTGCCGCAGAAACACCGATGGACTTACGGGTGGCTGTATCACCAAAGAATAGGTCAAGCGATTGGTCAACGGCTTTTTTATAATGAAGGGCATCCTTGTCGGAAAGGAAAAAGTAATGCTGCAAAAAGCTGCCCAATACAATACGAACCGGAATTATTGGAGCAACAGCGGAGAAAACCTTTTCGTTCAAATCATTCCAAAGGTCGGTTCCCTTTTCATTTTTATAGGCCCATGCTACTCCGGGCGAGCGGAGCAACACCGAAATTTTTATAATTCCCATATATACACCTTTAAACAAATGTTAAAGCTCACCGACGTAAACTATAACAGCAAAACTGTCAGGTTCTACGCCGATGAGCCAAAATCCCTTTTAAGCGTAAATCATTTTCATAATAGAGGGTTTCAGTTTATCGCTGATGGAGATCATACGGGCAAGAAGCTCGAAGCTCTCGGATGCGGCATTATCAAACGAAAGAATGGCATCATCATGGAAAACAAAATCGCTGTTATTGTTTACAAAAGCGGTTACCCACTTATATTCGGTATTAATCTGATTGCAGAGAAGAACCGCATCCATAAACTTTTCTTCGGGAACCTTCTCGTAAACAAGGTAAAGAGATAAATATTGGCCGTTTTCACCGGAGAAGAAGCATCTGAAAAGCTTTCCCTGATAAGGGAAATCCAGAAGTGTTTCACCGTTTTCAAGATCGTTAACAGAGAATTTGAAGTTTTTTTCTTCAAGATATGCCGCAAAGGACTGTGCACACAAAAGCATAAAATATTACCTCCGAAAATTTATTGACAATATATTACCACATAAGCAAAAAACTGTCAATGTTTTTGCTGTATTTTTAACTGTCGGCTACCGTTATTTAAAAAAAT
>JAZSDB010000057.1:0-2508 GCA_045530975.1 Eubacteriales bacterium | reverse complement strand
GGGCGTCCCCGATATGTTCGGGGATGCTTTACAGAATAATGGAATTTGGGTACAGAAATGATAAAAATCCTTGCGGTAGGCGATGTTTTCGGAGCTCCCGGCTGTGAATTTGTGCGGAAGCACCTGCGAAGAATTAAAAATGCCGAGGGGGCAGACCTTGTAATTGTCAACGGCGAAAATTCCCACGAGGGCAACGGTATGGACCGCTATGAGGCAGACCTGCTTTTTGAAAGCGGCGCCGATGTTATTACCGGCGGCAACCATTCCTTCCGCCGCTATGCTTTGATGGATTTTATCGACGATGAGCCCACAATTCTTCGCCCCCTTAATTTTCCTGCCGGCTCCCCCGGTAACGGATATTGCATTGTTCCCGTAAAAAACGGCCTGCGTGCGCTGGTTATTTCGGTTTGCGGTCAGGTTTTTATGGACCCTGTTGATTCACCCTTTACGGCGGTAAGCCGTCTGCTGGACAGCTTGGCAGGGAAGTATGATATTGCGATATGCGATTTCCACGGAGAGGCCACCAGCGAAAAGCAGGCCTTTGCCCATTACTTTGACGGCAAAATTCAGGTAATATTCGGTACCCATACCCACGTTCAGACCGCCGATGAAAGGTTAACTCCCAAGGGCGGCGCTTATATAAGCGATATAGGAATGTGCGGCAGTGAGGAATCGATTATCGGCATCAGCTACGATACCGCCCTTTCCCGTTTTACCAAAAATGTGCGGATGAAGGGTATTCCCGAAAAGAAGGATGTTTGTCTGCGGGGCGCACTTTTCACTCTTGATGAAAAAACTCTGTATTGTACAGAGGTAAAAAGAATAAAATATAACGAAGGAAATTTAAAATGAATCTTACCAACTTAATGTTTATGGAAGCCGCAGCAGAAGCAGGCACCGGCTCCATGATAACCTTTCTCATCCCTATGGCTCTTCTTGCCTTGGTTTTCTACTTCTTTATCTACCGTCCCCAGAAAAAGCAGGAAAAAGAAGTAGCTGATATGCGCAACTCTATCGAGCTTGGCGACGTTATTGTTACCACCGGCGGTATTATCGGTATGGTTGTTAAGGTTAAGGAGGATATGCTCCTTATCGAATCCAGCGGCAACAGAACCAAGCTTCAGATCCAGAAATGGGCTGTTCACACCATCCTTGAAAAGGCCAACGAGCCCGAAGAAATCGAAAAGAAGGATGTAAAGGTTTCCAAGGACGACAAGATAAAGCTCAAGGACGACAAAAAGAGCAAATAAAGAATAGCGTTAACGGCTTTAAAGGTAAAATTCTGCTTGAATTTTACCTTTAATTATCGAAGAGCACCGTAAAAAGGGTTGTTTTTCGGCAGATTTAATCTCCATACCGCCTTGCGGTACAATGTTATTCTTGATACAAGGAGGTAAGGTAACCATGAAAAAAAGCTTAAAAAGAAAATATGCAAAGCTTCTTGTCCGTCAGGGCGTGAATATCTGTAAGGGCCAACAGCTTAACATCCTTGCCGATGTGGAGGCGGCGGATTTTGTTGCCCTCCTCGCCGAGGAGGCATACCGTGCAGGTGCGGGTAATGTCCGTGTGGATTGGTCCTCTCAGCAGATAACCAAGCTTTCCTACCGTCACCGTACCATCAGATCTCTTTGTGATGTTCCTGCGTGGCAGGTGGAAAAGGCAAAGAATGATGCCGAAAAATTGCCTGCCCGTATCCGTCTTATCTGCGAGGACCCCGACGGCCTTGCCTCACTCAATCAGGAAAAGGTAAGCCGTGCAGGTGCCGCAGTGGCCAAGCTTTTAAAGCCCTACCGTGACGCTATGGACAATAAGCATCAGTGGCTGGTGGCGGCAATACCCGGCAAGAAGTGGGCGAAAAAGGTTTTCCCCGATGATAAGGTCAGCGTTGCTGTGGAAAAGCTGTGGGAGGCCATTTTAAAAACGGTTATGTGCAGCGAAGAGGGCGATTGCTTTTCCGCCTGGGAGGAGAAAAACAAGGCCTTTCAGGAGAAATGCCGTTGGCTTAACGAAAAGCAGTTCGATTACCTTCACTACAAAGCCAACAACGGCACCGATTTTATCTGCCATCTTATGAAGGAAAGTGTGTGGTGCGGCGGCGGAGAATACACCCTTTCGGGCGTGTATTTCAACCCCAATATGCCCACCGAGGAAATATTTACCACCCCGATGAAGGGAAGGTGCAGCGGACGTCTGGTTTCCTCTATGCCGCTGTCGGCAAGAGGCACTCTGATAGAGAATTTCTATATCGATTTCGAGGACGGAAAAGCGGTTTCCTGGCACGCCGAAAAGGGCGAGGAGGCGCTGGGTAAAATAATTACCACCGATGAGGGCAGTGCAATGCTGGGCGAGCTGGCCTTGGTTCCCGTGGATTCTCCCATTTCGGAAAGCGGTATTCTTTATTACAACACCCTTTTCGATGAAAATGCATCCTGCCATGTGGCTCTGGGCGAGGGCTACACAAGCTGTATAAGGGGCTTTGAAAATATGACCAAGTCGGAGGCCAAGCGG
>JAZSDB010000180.1:0-4222 GCA_045530975.1 Eubacteriales bacterium | reverse complement strand
CCTGCCTCCGTCACGGTATATGGGGTGCATATCAAATTGAGAAACCCATACACCCTTTAGCGATGCTTTCTCCCTGAAATTGCTGTCGGAGATATAGTCAATCCATTCCACTCGGTATATTTCTTCCTTTTCTTCAAAATCGGCAACAGTCATAGCATTGGCCGTGCAAGAGGTTAGTAACAAACAAATTATAATCGGCAATATATACATCCTCATATTTCTTCACCCATCACAAGTCTATTTAAATGAATAAAGAAAAATGCATCGTTGCAAATGTTTTAATTATGTGATATTCTGTATGGGAAAGGAGGCGGTGATAATGCTCAAGCTGAATAATAATGCATTGTTTGTTCTTGACCGTTTGCATAACTGCGGCCATAAGGCCTATGCTGTCGGTGGCTGTATCCGTGATATGCTTATGGGCAGAGAAGTAAACGATTACGATATAACCACCTCCGCTCTTCCCGAGGAAATAAAAAAGGCCTTTCCCGATTATACCACGGTTGAAACAGGTATAAAGCACGGCACGGTTACGGTGATTGTAAATAAACAGCCCTTCGAAATTACTACCTTCCGCACCGAGAATAATTATAGCGACCTGCGGCATCCCGACAGCGTTACCTTTGTAAAGGATGTGCACGAGGACCTTTTTCGCAGGGATTTTACTGTAAATGCCATCGCCTATTCTCCCGATGAGGGAATTATCGACCCCTGCGGCGGTATAGAGCATATAAAATCCAAAACTATTTCCTGCGTGGGCAATGCGCATAAACGCTTTTCAGAGGATTCTCTTCGCATCCTCCGTGCCCTCCGCTTTGCATCCACGCTGTCCTTCAATATAGAAGAGGAAACCTCTTCTGCAATAAAAGAGCTGGCACCAAATCTCTGTTATGTTTCGGCCGAACGACTGTACGAAGAGCTTAAAAAGCTTGTAAGCGGCAATAATGCCGTAGATGTCATAAAAGAATATAAAAGCGTAATCCAATTGATATTACCAATCAACGGCAATATAGATGGACTTCGAAAGCTGCCGCAAGAATATTGCAGCCGATTTGCCTGCCTGTGCGGAGCGGATGTGGTCAAAGGGTTAAAAAAGCTTCGTGCCGACAATAAAACCATAGCCATAAGTAAGCTTCTTGCGCTGTCGAAGCCTATTCCCGCCGAAAGAATTGCCCTGATGCAATATTTATCTGAGCTGGGACGTGAAAATGCCGTAGCGGTTATCAAGTACCGCAGTGCATTGTATGGCGAAGACAGCACCTGCGCAGAGGAAATACTTTCTTCAACCCAATGCCTTTCGCTTAAGGAATTGAAAATAGGCGGAAATGAGCTTCTGTCGATGGGTGTAAAGGGTGAAAGAGTGGGGATAATCCTCGGCGAATTATTGTCATCGGTTATTTCCGAAAAAACCGAAAATACTAAGGAAGCTTTGCTTGAATTGGCAAAAGAGCTTGTTAAGTAAATACAAAGAAAAAAGACAGATTCTTTCGTGAATCTGTCTTTTTTGGAGCTGATGGAGGGATTTGAACCCTCGGCCTACTGATTACGAATCAGTTGCGCTACCCCTGCGCCACATCAGCATCAATGGTCATTGGTCTAAGTGCAGATAGGATTATAACATCAAACCAATTAAAAGTCAAGTGATTATTACATCAAAAAGGGCCTGCGGCAATTAACCGCAGACCCTGAAATACAGTTGAAATAGATTATTCACAGCAATCGAGGAAACAACGTACCAGACAACCGCTTGCAGTGATTATAAGCGAAAAGGAAAGCAGTAAAAGTCCAACAAAAATCGCACCAACCACACTGCCTGCTTCAAAGGTAACGGCTAAAAGCACAACCGATAACAGAACGGTGGCGGCGATGCCCAAAAGTAATGCTGAAATCACCGAGCATAAACAAGAGCATTCCTCATCAAAGCCCCGTAATGCCGAGGCCACCACCAAAAGACCCAGATATACAACCGCTATACCTAAAAGCACCCATAAAAATGCGCTTGTTACGGTTATAATGCCCGACATCTGCAAAAATGCGGCAACAATGCCGATAATTACACTGATTATTACCGAAAAGAAAAGACATCTGCATCTGCTTTCACAGCATAAAATATTCAAGTTTTTCACCTCCCTTACCAATATATGAAAAATCTCTGTGGGGTGATAAAAAACTATTGCATTATTCATAAATATAGGTTAAAATATAACCGAGGTGAGAACAATGGCAGTAAGATTAAACGATAATAAAGAAATCGTGGAAAAAATCAAGGCGGGCTTAAAGGCCAAGGATGGCTATTGCCCCTGCAGATTGCCCAGAACCGAGGAGTATAAGTGCATTTGCAAAGAATTCCGTGAGCAAATAGCCGATCCCGATTTTGAGGGCTATTGTCATTGTCTGCTTTATTATAAAACAAAGGATTAAAAGAGAAAGGAATATAATTATGGCTGTTATAAAGGTTAATAGCGACAATTTCGAATCTGTTAAAAGCTCCCCCGTTGTTCTTCTGGATTTCTATGCCGATTGGTGCGGCCCCTGCCAGATGCTTGCGCCTACCATTGAGCAGATAGCCGCCGAGAGGGAAGACGTGGTTGTTGCAAAAATCAATTGCGACGAGAATCCCGATATTGCAATGTCCTTCGGCGTGTCCAGCATTCCCACCCTTGTGGTAATGAAGGACGGTAAGGTTGTTAATACCTCCGTTGGTGTACGCCCCAAGGATGCAATCCTCGCTATGCTTTAAAAATAAAAAGAGCTGTTGATAAAACAGCTCTTTTTTATTTATGCACTGTAAAATTCACCGTTGTATTGAATAGGAACATCCTTGTTCTTCATAAACAATAAAACAACAATACCGATAAACAGCACGATAGTCACGCCTAATCCGCCTTCGGGACCAAAAGCTCCGCCGTTGAATATGCCGGCATCATTATAGGATGTTAAAAATACAGAGCTGACAACCTCGTTGCCGCTTACACTGCATCCGAAAATGTTGCCCTGTGTAAAATTCCAAATCGAGTGAAGTGCGCAAACACCCCAAATGCTGCCTCTGCGTAAAAAGTAGAGGGCGGCAAGGATACCGAATAAGAACAGATTGAGCACCGCCATCATACTAATTCCGTTGTTTCCGCCGTGGAAAAGGGAAAAGAGTACCGAGCTCAAAAAGATTGCCAGTGCAATGTTCTTTTTGGAACAACAGCAGGAAACAAAATAATAACCTCTGAAAAGTATTTCCTCACTTGCGCCTTGAATAAGGTAACCAACAAAGAACAGCAATAAAAGGGGAACAGAAAGCTGGCTGTTAAAGCCCTTGAAGGTGGCTTGGCCGCTCAAAAGCATAATACCGTAAGCAACCGCAAACAGTATAAAGCCAATACCAAAGCCGGCCATGTATTCACCGAAAGCACCTCTTTTTACAAATCCCAGAGTAAATAAACGTCTGCGTTCCATTCTGGTACAGTAATACAAGGTTGCGATAATAACGCCTGCGGTAGCAATAAGCGTAACAGGTGTAAACCATTGCGGCATATCGTTCATTAACTGCAAAACAGCGTTTTCGAATTCCGCTTGTGTTCCGTTGGCAGCAATGTCAATCAGCTCTTCGTTGCCCGAAATGAACCCAAATAGAGGAACGTACATTACGAATCCGCTGATAATCGAGCCAAGTAAATATACCAAAAGAAAAATCAAAGTGGTTTTAACAAGCCCACGCTTCTTAACGGTCATCGAAGCTTCTTCGATAACTGTGGTAGTATCAAATAAACTATTCATAAAATCATCCTTTCAACAGTAAAGATATTCTAACATAACAAAATATAAAAGTCAATTACGGATAAAGATGAAAAAAACTCTTGCATTTATAAAAAGCATGTGATATAATACGACTTGCGCGGTGAAAAGCGCACATATTAATTTTGCCGGAATGATGGAATTGGCAGACGTGCTGGACTCAAAATCCAGTGGTAGCGATACCGTGCGGGTTCGACCCCCGCTTCCGGCACCACAAGAAAAGGACGGGTTTTCCCGTCCTTTTGTTGTCAGTACGTTGAAAAAATTGCGAGGGGGTCGAAGGGCTCGTGTTGAATGACGTGCCGGTGGCACGTCAGACCGAGCCACCGCTCCATCCGCAGATGGGTGACCCCCGCTTCCGGCACCACAAGAAAAGGACGGGTTTTCCCGTCCTTTTGTTGTCAGTACGTTGAAAAAATTGCGAGGGAAGTCGGAT
>JAZSDB010000177.1:0-2580 GCA_045530975.1 Eubacteriales bacterium | reverse complement strand
CCGCTTGGCCTCCGACTTGTATTGCAGATGACGGAACTTACAAAGGAGACGGCTACACAATGAAAAAGATTGAAAAGGAAAAGGGCTACACTTTAGAGCTTAATTTTGAAGAAAAGACCTACAATGAAAACGGTCAGCCCTTTGATAACAGATTTTACACCGGACAGAAGATTATCGAAATGAACGGCAGTGTTCAGTCCAAGCGTGCAATGATTTCCTACACCAAGCGTGAGGGCGGCACCTATATTTACAGCAACAACCCCGAAATGCTTGCTCCCGAGGACATCGGTCAGGCAATTTTGCGCACCGAAAATCTTACCGGCGATTGCATTTTCACCTACGAGCATTCCAATCATACCGGCAAGCCCGTATTTTTGGGCTATCAGCTTAAAAACGACGGCGATACCGACGTAACCGTTACCGTTACCAATCTGGGCTTCCAGAAGGACGGAGAATGGCTCGGTCAGCGCTCCTGGAGCGATTATTTCAATTACCGCTTCGAGCTTCCTGCCGATTACTTCCTCCCCAACGGACAGACCAACCCCATTTACGTGGGCTGTGACTATCTCGATTATACTCCCAAGGCAAGAAAGCCCGTTACCGTAACCATCCCCGCAGGTCAATATATTTATGTTCTCGGCGGCACCAGCATGGATGCTTACAACAATACCAACATTTTCGGCACCGCCAACACCTACATTCAGAAGGGCAAGTGCTCCAATGCGGTTGTTAAGTTCAATGTCAGCGGCGGCAGTGTTACCGGCACCTTCTATTGCTACACCAACCCCGAGCAGGTGCAGGCAAACCCCAAGGAGCAGGGCTTTATTACCGAGCGCTACAACAGCGCCACCGACAAGATGACCGATTACAGCAAGCAGTACAAGGGTGTTGACCCCACTGCAGGCCTTATCGAATCCAACATTACCTTTGTGGTTGACAATTCCACCCGCAACGGCAAGCTTCCCGTTTCCTACTTCAAGTATGCCGACCCTGCTTACAAGACCAAGAACACCCCCTATGCGGAATACACCTTGCAGGAAAAGGCAGTGCTGGACAACGAATGGATGACCTCCCTCAACCCCAACAGCGTTGATATGGCTATCGGCACCGATATGATGATTTTCCAATGCGTGGATACCGAGGGCAACCCCATTGTTATCGATACCGAGCACGCCGACAACAGCGGAGAGCCCGCAAATATCGGTAACTGGATGGTTCAGTATACCGACAATTTCACCCTTGTAAATGCGGCAGACGAAGAAAAGACCTTTACCTTCTTCAAGCGTGGCAGCGGTATGCTCTTCACTATGGTAAGAGATGACGAGGGCAATATTATAGAGGCAAACGCTCTCACCCAGCCCTACAGCTTCGCCAGCTTGAACGATGTGTTTGCAGGCGTTGACACAAGCTTGCTTATGAAGAAGAACAACAGATATTGGTTCAAGGTAGCCGACGGCAGACCCTATTGCGATGTTTACGACGAAAGAAGCCAGTGCTATCAGGTAACCGTTCCCGCCAACAGCGTTGAGCGTGTGAGCATCGATTACGTTATTCTCGGCAACTCCAACGGCGGTATCCGTCATTGGGTTGAGCTCAGCTAATCACTCATTAATTGGATAATGACATAATAAAAAACGAGCGTAAAGCTCGTTTTTTGTTTTTGTGTTCAAAAGTGTGGAGGTGCATATATGCGGGTATGAAAAGCGATTAGGTGCGCAATTATTTCAAATCTTCGCTGTAAATAAATTGTGTATTTACAGGGATTTTGAAATAATCATTATCTCCGTTATCAATCAGCACCAGTGTGTTTTTATCTTTAACCTCAAACTTGAAGGTTGTGCTTTGTGAGACGGCGATAACCTTACCATCTGTAATCTCGTATGTGCCATGTTCTGCATAAGAAACGACAGAGCCCGCACCAAGCGAAAATTCATTTTTATCAGTATCGATCCATAGATACGGCGTTAGCATTTCCTCATAATCGCCAACAGCATAATAATTTCCGGAACGAACAGGGAATGTATCAGAATTACATCCTGCGATGGAAAACAGTATTAAAAAACAAACCAAAGAACAGAATATTCTTTTCATTTCACATTCTCCTTTGCGGTGCGGCAGGATGCAATCAGCATTGCTCTGAGGGAAGTGCATTTTGTTGAAAGTGCTTTAAAAGTTTGCTCGTCAATGTATTTCGTTCTAAACAAGAGTTCAAGCCAATATCCGGTTTCACTCGCTTCTTTTAAGGCGATTTCGAGTTTTGAAACAAAGTCTTTCTTGCCTTGTGCATATTGCGCCTCGTGTATATTTGCACCAATACTTGTTCCGCTTCTGCCAATCTGATTGGAGATAATGGATTCTTTAATGGATTTCAAATACTTTACCAATTCGATAATATCAACGGAAAACTCCATAGAAAGTTCTCTTAGCTTTGATTCGGACATTATGAACACCTCGCTTTTTTGCATTATATCACAAAATAAGCCATTTTGCAAATAAGTGATAAGTGATGCCGCTACGCTGTGATAGGTGATGCGATGCGTTCCACTCACGCACTGAAGGTGTGCATCACGGGCGAAGCCA
>JAZSDB010000245.1:0-1736 GCA_045530975.1 Eubacteriales bacterium | reverse complement strand
TCCGACTTATGCATCTGCGCTGAACTTAAATTCCTTGTCGGGAAGGTTGGCGCTAAAATGGAAATTTTCGAAGTAAACCTCTTCTTCGCCGAAATAAATCTTTCCGCCCGCTTCGGCAGTAGCGGAATAATCGCCCAATTCTTCAATAACCTTCTCGTCCATCTTGGAGGTATCCACATTGGCCTTTATCTCCAGAGAACCCTTTTTAAGCATATCCAGAACCGGCTGGAATTCTTCTCTTTCGGTCAACTCCTCAATGGTGCCGATAATTGCATTCTTGGCCGCTACCTCGGGAGTGTTGTTGTAAATGGCAACACCGCCGCCCACAGCAAGACAAGCCGCAAGAATGGCCGCTACGATAATAATAATCTTCTTCATAACAAGATGCTCCTTTGTATGAAATTTTAAAATTTTATTAATTAACCTGATTATATCATAAAAATATTGTCAAATCAAGGCATAAATTGATTATTCCTCTTTCCAAACCCGTTGAAATGTGTTATAATGCATACATAATCGGAACGGAGTATAAATATGAAGAAAATCAAAGAGCTTTTTGTAAAATATAAAGAGGTTATAACCTACCTCATCTTCGGTGTTCTTACCACCGTTGTAAATATAGTTTCCTACGACCTTCTGCAAAGCATAAACGGCGGAATGTCCTATCTTGTAAACAACGCCATCGCTTGGTTTGTTTCGGTGGTTTTCGCCTATGTTACCAATAAGCTTTTCGTTTTCAATTCCAAACGCTGGGAATGTAAGCTGGTATGTAAAGAGATTCTGGAATTTTTCGGTGCCAGAATTTTCAGCTTCGGCATCGAGGAGCTGGGGCTCTGGCTGATGGTTGACCTTTTGGGAATGGGCGCCATCACCCTCAATCTGCTGTCCTTCAGCTTCACAGGCGATATTATCGCAAAAGTAATCCTTTCGGTAATCGTTATTATTTTGAACTACTTTTTCAGCAAATTTATTATCTTCAAAAAGAAGGATAAATAAAAAATCAAAGGCCTGCGTGCACCGTAGGCCTTTTTTATGTTTTCTAATCGAAATAACCCTTGTATTCTACCTTGTAAACGCTTTTAGGGAAGAAAAAGCCGTGGAGGTCGATAAAATAATCGTCGGTCATGCTGGCAATGTAATCCACCACAATTTGGTTTGCCTCGGTTTCACGGTAGGGAAGTGTGCGCGGATAGGAAGAGGAATAGGCATTTACGTAATTGATATGATGTGTGAAAATGGGGGAAGAGGTGTTTCCGCTTTGCAGGTCTGAAAGAAGCTTGCAATAAACCTCCTCCATCATCGGACGTACGTTTTCATCCAGCTTTTTCTTCACACGGCTGTTTTTGTAGATATATTCATAGTTGTCTGCCTTTGCCTGCTTCAATGCAGAAAAGTGGGCATCATCCATCTGAATATAGCCCTTGCCGTAGCTGTTTTCGATTATGTTGATTATCAGATTATTTATAATCTCGGCATTGTGCCTTCCGATATAGCTTTCCTGAAAAGCCGCTTCTTCTATAATTCCCGCCCTCTGGGCATCCTGCCTGTCCTTGCCAAGGTAGGCAATAATGTCGGAAATGCGCATTACACAGCCCTCGAGAGTGCAGGGAATAAGCTTTTTTATGCTTTCCTTGCTGTGATAGCAATCTTCAATCACGCTGTCAAATTCCTCAAAGGATGCCATCGCCCTCGGCTCGTATTTGCTCAGCTCCAGCTCGCCGTCGTGAGATGCAATG
>JAZSDB010000013.1:0-11922 GCA_045530975.1 Eubacteriales bacterium | reverse complement strand
GGCAGCATTCTGGTTGGCTCCGATGACGGTGCAGGCCTTGGCGCAGGTCAGGAGGAGGACTCTCTTTGCGGAAACATCACCATCAACGGCGGTGTTATCGCTGCCCACGCAGGTCACGATGACGATGAAAACCTTGTAGGTATGGGCTCTAGCGGCATACACGAGGCATACGAAGGCAATCAGATAATCATCAACGGCGGCGCCATTGTTACCAACGGTATCTATTCCGTGGGACCTCTTCCCGTAGACGGAAAGGGCAATGAGATAAATGCATACGGCTTCCACGTAAACAATAGTCTTGCAAACAAGGCCGTTACTCTGGAGCTGGCAAGCGGTGAAAAGATAAAGGTTACACCCGTAGGCACCTATATAGAGGTTTATACAAGCAACGATGATTTGGTTATCAACAGCGAAGCGCTTATCTGCGATGTAAACGGCGATATGGTATTGGATGTGTTCGACTACTTCACCGTAAAGAGCATTTGTATGGAAACAATCCAATTTACCGAGGATGAATTTTCCTTTGCCGACGTCAATGGCGACGGAAGCGTGGATGTATTCGATTACTATCAGGTAAAAACCGCATACTTCAATAAATAAGCTAACGGAGGGAGCGGAGCTTTCTCGCTTCCTTTGAGATAAAATTAATGAAAGAGAGGTATTTTTATGAAAAAAGCAAGATTTCTCTATGCGCTCCTTGCGCTGGTGACACTGCTTAGCTGTCTGCCTATGTCTGTATTGGCTCTTTCTGATACAGATGTGGACTTTTCCCAAGCTCTTGCGGTGGACACTCTCTATGAGGGAACAATTGAGGAAAGCTTCCCTTATATTTCTTTAAAAGGCTTCAGCGGTTACGCCAAGGGCTTTACCGTTAATTTGAAAGCAGATACCGATTATGCACTTACCGTTTCTGCGGGACACCCCGAAGCTTACGATACCGACCGTGCTGCGGCATTGCTTCCCGTGGATTATGACAAAAGCAATCCCGAGAACGATGTTATTGTCTTCAATACCGTTTTCGGTACCGACAGTGCTGAGCTGAAGATGAACATCAATGTTGATACCGCAGGACAGTATTATCTGCTTGTCTGGGGATATTGCACCATAGAAATAGAATCCGGCAGTACGGGCGCCTTTGGCGAGGGTACCTATCTGAATGTTCTGCTGAAGGAAGGCATCTTCGATTCCTCGGAGATTTTTGGGGTAGAGTTCGATAAGGAGCTCACCGTGGGCACAGACTATAACGGCCCGATAAATGAGGATGACCCCTTTCTCAGCACACAGGGCTGGGACGGCTACGCTCAGGGATTTTATATCAATCTGGAGGCAGGCGAGGAATACGCTGTCAACGTAGAGGCAAGCGGTGACGATGCAGACTATGTGGACCGTGCAATTTCTGTTTTCCTCCCCGGCTTTGCTTCCGATCCCTCTGTCGATGCCCCCTTCTATTGTGATACCGAGGCCGGCTTCTTCACTCCCGAAAAAAGCGGACTTTACTATGTTTTGGTTTGGGGCTTCTGCGAGGATTATGAAGGTAATACCCTCTACGGCGACACCACAAATATTTTCATTCACTTTGAAAAGCTCGAAAACCAAAGCATTGATATTTATACTGCCGAGGACCTTATGGAATTCAATGCTATGGCCCTTGACGGCGAAGCGGCTATCGGCAGGGTAAAGCTGGTCTTCCATAATGACATCGATATGGCAGGCATGGACTGGGACAGCGGCTTTTACGGCTTTGACTATACCGTGTTGGGTAACGGACATACTGTTAAAAACTTCTCGGGAACACTTCTCGGCCGCTCCGCACAAACGGCAACCGTCGTTTCCCTTACCATTGAGGGCGATTACAAGGTAATAAATGACGGGGAGTCGGTGATCTATACTACCGACATCGGCAGATTAATAGGAAGACTGGACGATGCCGGCATCTTTGAGGACTGTCACGTTATCGGCGATATGATCTTTGAAAACTACGAGATCGAGGACGTAGGTATGCTGGTGGGCGATCTCAATAGCGCTATCTTCAGCAGATGCTCCGCCGAGGGCAAAATTTACGCTTCCTGCGGAGGATATGTGGGCGGCTTATTCGGTTACAGCTACGGTACGAATCTGTATATTTCCTATTGCAAAACCGATGTTTCGATAAGCATTGATGAATCCTACGGCGTTGTAGGCGGCCTTGCGGGATCTTTCTCAGATAATTCCGTTGTATATGCCTGCGGTGCAAAGGTCGATATTGCTGTGGAAGGCGAATGTATCGGCGGTCTGCTCGGCTGTATGAACGGAGATAGCACCATTGCCAACAGCTATACCGAGGGCACTGTTAAGGGTGCGCAGGGTGTTGGCGGTCTGGTGGGCTGTATTTACGGGGATGGCGGCAAAATCATAAACTGCTACAGCATTGCCGACGTAAGCGGTGTTGCTTCGGTGGGCGGTCTGGTAGGCAAAACAGAAGACTCCGAATATGGCAACACTATGGAAAACTGCTATACAGCAGGAAGCTTGACTGCTTTGAATCCCGAAGAAATAGTTGGCTTCGGTTCTCTGGCGGGCACCAGTATGGATATGGATATTTCAAATTGCTATGCTCCTCACGACTCCGAATTTCCTTATGTAGGTGGAGGCGATACAGTGTCGGGCGCATACAGTGTGGATTTCTCCGATAATGATGCCGTTCAGGCGTTGGAGGATTCCCTTAATAACAATGAAGACGATATGCTCTTGCGCTGGGGCGGAAGAAATGCCAAGAACGGACCTACCTTCTTCATTCCCGAAGCTATGGAATCTCTCGAAATCACCCTTTTGGGCTATGAAGCCGGCGGGGTCGCCGAAAACATTTCCGTTACTGTGGAAGCGGATGGCAATTATGTTTTCGATTACATTCTTTGCACCGATTATATGAATCCTTCGGATACCGTTGTAAGCGGTGCGCTGGAAGCAGGCAAGCAGTATTATCTTGGAATTATGGTATTGTCCGAGGACCGTTCCTTGCTGGAAACCGACACCTTCCTTCTGAACGGCGAAAAGGTGGAGGAATATATTGTTGAAACCGCCACTCTGGATACCATTGTATTCTACATCCCCTTGGAAAAGCTGGCTGTGGAGGACGTAAACAAGGACGGTAGCGTGGATGTGTTCGACTACATTATTGTAAAGAGCATTTGTATGAATACGGTTGAATATACCGATGAGGAATATGCCGCAGCCGACGTTAATGCCGACGGCAGCGTGGACGTATTCGACTACCTTCAGGTAAAGACGGTGTATTTCAATTAGAGCTATCGCTCTCGCTCCCGACCGAAAAAAATTATTTTCGGTCGGGAGCGTATCAATATAAAACAGTTGGGTGCAATTTGCGGATTTCTGTTGAAATAAGAGGATAAATGTGGTACAATGCACCTATAAATACATTCAGGAGCAAATTTATGAGCCAGATAAATTCGGTAGAGGAATACAACGCCAAAATTAAAAAGGTTTTGATAACCGAGGATGAAATCAAGGAAGCCCTCCTGAAGGCGGGCAAGGCGGTGGATGCCCTTTACGACGGCCGTCCCATCCTGCTGGTGAGCATTCTTAAGGGCGCCTTTGTGTTTATGGCGGACCTTTGCCGTCACGTAACCGTTCCCTGCGAGATTGGCTTTATGTGCGCAAAGAGCTATTACAACGGTCAGGTTTCCAGCGGTGAGGTTAAAATCACTATGGACCTTGATCAGGATGTAAGCGGTTACCATCTGGTTATTGTTGAGGATATTATCGATACGGGCAGAACTCTGAAGGACGTTGTGCGCATTTTAAAGGAAAGAAATCCCCTTTCCCTCACCGTTATCACCCTTTTGGACAAGCCCTCCCGCCGTGTGGTGGATTTCGAGGCCGACATTTCTCTTTTCACCATTCCCGACCATTTTGTTATCGGCTACGGTCTGGACTGCGGTGAATATTACCGCAACCTGCCCTATATTGCAGAATACGGGGAATAAAGCGCTCTCGCTATCACTTGCGCTCTCGGCCGCAAAAATAAATCAAAAAAAGCTCGGAATTGCTCCGAGCCCCGCTTTTGAAAAAGCTTGGCAAAATCTTTTACCTTCGCATTGCAGTGCGCAACAGACTTGACGTTTTTTCTCTGCGATATCGGATCGTAATTTGTACCATACAGCGCAATCTTACACCTTCTTACCGCAAAAATAAATCAAAAAAAGCTCGGAATTGCTCCGAGCTTTTTTGTGTAGTGTTTTGTACAGTTGAATCGAGGATTGGATATCACGGCGAGAGGATGGCAAAGCCGCTCTGCGCTACAACGTGACCTTAAAAAGCTTTTTCAAAAGTGGGGACATTAACCTTAAATTTTACGAATTTTTGTTACGGGATTTCATAAAAAATTTTGCCTTGAAAAAGGACCACATAATGATTATGATTTGCCCGGGGATGCCGATAATGAAAAGGAGCCAGCTGTGGTAATTGCCCACGGTGAGGTAAACCGATGCAAGGAAGCTCCACATCAACAGCGAAATAAAATAGTAATTGCGGTAGGCCTTGCCCCAAATACTGTTGAAAACGATAAGCAGGATAGAGCAAACGGGCACACAGTAAACATAGGCCAGCCAGATACGGTGCAGCTCGGTAAGAAGGCCGAGGGCTACAAAAACAACGGTGGCGATAAGGAAAACAAGGGCGCAGGACAGCGCAGAAACAAGAAAACGGTTCTTCTTTTTCTGCCAGGGCACGCTCATCATCCTGCCCGCCAAGCTGTGCTCCTCCTCCAAAAGGTAATCCAGAGAAACACCGAAAAGGTCGGCTATTTCTTTAAGCACCACCACGTCGGGAACAGACTCCCCACGTTCCCATTTGGAAACCGCCTTGTCGCTGTAATTCAGCTTTTCGGCCAGCTCTGCCTGAGTAAGGGACATACTTTTGCGCAGTTCCGCTATGTTGTTTGCAATAATTTTCTTATAATCCATTTTTTCTGCCCCTTTCTCATTTTTTACATTATAACACGTAAAATCCCTTATGTCAAGACCGAAAACCCTTGCAAATCAAGGACTCTACTGTCGGTAGAATTTTTCAAAAAGGCGTATTTTTTCTCTACTTTGGCGTCCCTGCGGTAGAGAGAACAATTTTGCAGGTGTAGGTGGACTTTTGACAACTGTTGAAATATCATTAATATGTGCACAGATGGTGCCGTGACAAAACATAAAGTTAAACAGGCATAAGAGCTCGATTATCGGGAGGTTATGATTATGAAAAAGGTTATGATATACGGCGACTCCATTCTCAAGGGAGTTATGTACAATGAGGAGCTGAAGAGATACAAGCTCTTCGGTTACCGTTTTGAGGAGCTGCAGGAAATGGGCATAGAGGTGGTAAACAACTGCAAGATGGGCGCCACCATCGAAGAGGGATTTGAAATCCTGAAGGCCACCCTGAAGGACTGCGACGAAGACACCGTGGTTATTCTTGAATACGGCGGAAACGATTGCAACTACAATTGGAGTGCTGTTTCCGACAACCCCGACGGAGCATTTCTTCCCAACACTCCCGAGGATAAGTTCACCGAAACCTACACAAAAATGATTGATTACGCCCGCAGCAAGGGCGCAACGGTGGCGGTTTGCAATCTTGTGCCCATCGATTCCCAAAAGTTTATGAACTGGGTAACAAAGGGGCTCAATTACAACAACATTCTCCGTTGGATGGGCGACATAAACCGTATTGCAAGATGGCAGGAATATTACAGCCGTCTTTCCGAAAAGGTTGCCTCCCTTGCAAAGTGTCCCATTCTGGACCTGCGCTCCCGCTTTTTGGCCCATTGCTCTATGGAAAAGATGATAGGCGTGGACGGAATGCACCCCAGCTTTGAGGGTCATTCTCTCATTAAAGAGATTTTCCAGAAGAACATTCTGACAGCGGCTGTATAGGTTTTTTCGACGAAATTTTCCAAAAAATAATTTTAAGCCCTTGAAAAAAATCCGAAAATATGCTATAATTTGTTCACAGTCGGTTTTCAAATTATGGCTGTTCGGTTTTTTTCTTTTTGCGTTTTTTCAGGTACAGAAGTGAGGTTTTTATGAAGTTTTCCATAGGAGATTTGATCATTTACGGAGAGAACGGAGTTTGCCGTATAGAGGATCAGGTTGAGCGTGTTTTTCTGGATGAGGCACAGCAATGCTACAAGCTTATGCCCATTTACCAGAGCTGTGTTATCTACACGCCTGTGGAAAATTCCAATGTTTTTATGCGCCCCGTTATTTCCGATGAGGAGGCAATGTTTTTGTTGAACAACCATTCCTCCATTTCTCCCGAAAGCTACGAGGCACCCTCCCCCAGAGCGCTCTCGCATGTTTACGATACCGTAATTAAGAACCACGACTGCCGTGAAATGATGGGGCTTGCCATCACCCTTTACGGCAAGAAAAAGGTAGCGCTTTCCTCCAAGAAAAAGCTTTCTGCCGTGGACGAGCGGTATTTGAAGAAGACCGAGGACCTGCTTTTCGGCGAGATTGCCGCAGTTTTGAATATGGAGCGGTACGAGCTTCGTGACCGCATAAGCAAGGAATATCTGGAATAATTTTTCGTGGGCGGTTCTTCCGCCCTCTTTTATTTTGCACAAGCTATTGCCTTTACCCGTAATATCGTGTATAATGTAGCTATATCATAAACGAGGTATTATTATGAAGAAGACATTTTTAATATTGGCGCTGGCCTTCGCTTTAATCCTTTCCGCCTGCGGTAAAGAGAACGGTGCCGATGACAGCAGTCATACCACCAGCTTTGAATCGGTTATCACAAGGGAGGACAATGCCTATCTTGACATTGTTCCCGTAGATACCGAAAGCTTCAGGGAGGAATATTTTTCCCTTTCCAACAGCAACTTTTTGCTTAAGCTTTCCCTCCCCTCCGATTGGGAGCTGAAGCCCAACGGCCTTGGCGGCGGCTATGCCGTTTACTATGACGGCAACGCTGTGGGCGTGATTATGAAGGGCACACCGGGCGACGATGGCTGGAAAACCGTGCGCTCCGCCGAGGAATTTTCGGAAACCGCAAAGGTGGATTCCTATATTCAAAGACAGGGTATGGGCGAACAGCGTGTCTTCCGTTATAAGTTTGTTTACACCATTCAAAACCAAGGCACGCCCGAAACCATCACCGCTATGTTCACCTATCAGAACGTGGGCGAGAACATTGCCGCCAATCTGAATAAGGTTGACAAAAAGGACATCACCAAAATCACAAAATTCGGCACCCTTTCCGACATAAAGGACGGCAACTACATAATTCTGGGCAACAGCTTTGTGGGCAGCTCCGAGGTAGCAACCGTTCTTCAGAATATGTTTGAGGCCAACGGTGTCAAGGCCAAGGTTGAGGGTCAGTCAAGGGGCTATGCCACCGTAAGCACCTATGCTTATGACAGCGCTCTTATGGCAAGAATCGAGCAGGGCGACTTCGATGCTGTATTCCTTTGCGGATTTTACAGCGACAGCGAGATCAACGCCCTTGACGCTATCATTACCGCCTGCGAAAAATCCAAAACCCGTCTTGTCCTCTTCCCCGCTCACAACGAAAACCGCTTCACCATCGACAAGGCGGCCGCTCACAGCGAAAGCGTAACCCTTTTGGACTGGAAGGGCGAGATAGATATTCTTATCAATTCGGGCGTTGCCCCCAACGAAATGTATGTAAATGACCAGCACAGGCACAGCACCGTTATGGCAGGATATGTGGGCGCACACATGATTTACCGTTCTGTTTACGGTGCGGTTCCCGCAAAGGGCATTACTACCCCCACCCTGCCCCAAAGCAAGGTTGACAGCGTTCTCGGCACCTACGTGAAGAAGGGCTTTGTGAACAGCCGAGTGGGAGTTGAGAATATATACTTCCTCTAAGGCGCTTGCTATCGCTTCGCTCTCACTCAAAAACACACGGTTTTTGAGTGGTTTTAGAGATGGATGTTCGCTCGCGCCACTTTTGAAAAAGTGGACAAAATTTTTTAAGTTCACGTTGCAGTTCATAATAGCTTTGTTTCCCTTTCACCGTGAAAACATCGGCTTGAACGTAGCATATTGTTCAACGGAATTATTCGCTTTTGAAAAAGCTTAGCAAAACTTTTTAAGTCCACGTTGAAGTATAGAACGAATTTGCTTTTTCTCCCACCGTGAAACAGCCCCATTCCGCAATACAAAACAACAAAAAAGCTCGGAGAAAATCCGAGCTTTTTGTGTGTCGATTACGCTCTCGACCGAAAACAAGCGTTTTCGGTTGTGAGCGCAGCGTTTTAAAAAAGAAAATCTACAATAAATACTGTGATGCAGGAGGCAATTGCCACAGGGGTGAGTCCCTTTCCCATTACCGCCAGCAGCAGTGCAACACCAAGTCCTGCCGCCGCCGCAACGATGTTTCCGGTGGCGTAGAGTGCCGCAGGAAAGGTCATAGCCGCAAGAACGGTGTAGGGGATATAATACAAAAAGGAGCGCAGGAAGGGGTTGGTTATCTTCTTTCGCACTGCGGCAAAGGGGATTGCCCTTATAAGATAGGTAGAGCCGGCCAGCAAAAGCAGGTAAATGAAAAACTGTCTATTGTCCATCGCCATCCTCCTTTACGGGGAAAAGCAATGCACCCACCACCGCCGCACAAACAGCGCAAATGCTCACCGCCAGGCCCGAGGAAACGGTATTGAGCAGGGGCAGGTAATAAAAAGCACAGCTGAGGAGGATTGCCAGACCAACCACCACCCCGAGAGCTTTGCTGCCCTTGGCAACAGGGGCGACGATAGCAATAAACATACCGTAAATGGCGATGCAGAGCGCATTCATCACATTTTCGGGCAATACGTTACCCAGCAAGCTGCCGCAAAGGGTACCCAGCGTCCAGCCCACATAGGGCATCACCGAAAGACCTGCGAAGAAGGGCACCGTAACCTCATTCTGAGCCGACGCCACCGCAAAGATTTCGTCGGTCATAAAAAAGCCCAGAAGCCACCGCTTTATGCCCGAAAAGCCCTTTTCCACCTTTTGGGACAGCGAAACCGACATAAAGGAATAGCGGATATTTATGGTCAGCTGTGAAATCAGCATTTCTATGTAGCGGGCAGGCGCAATCATTATCCCTATCCCCGCCAGCTGTCCTGCCGAGGTGAGGGTTGTCATAGAAATAACCACCGCCTGCCACCAGCTCAGACCGTAATTTATGGCGAGAATACCAAAGGTAAAGGACACCGAAAGGTAGCCGATACCGATGGGTATGCCCGATTTTAGTCCTCTTGTAAACTGCTTCATTTTTCTATCCTTTTCACATTCTTTCAGCAGTTTAACACAAAAGGTCCCGTTTTTCAATAGGTTTATAGCTTGATTTTGCCGTCAACCCAAGCCACAGCAGGCATAAGCACCAAAGCCAGAGCAAGCCACCCCGCCGAAAAGGCAGGACAAATCTGCCCAAGGACATTAAATGGCTTATCGCTGTAATCCCACACATCCATTTTCAGCAAAAGGTTGAAGATTACTCCGAAAATAAACTCCACCGCCGTCACGCCCAATGCGCCCACCGCCGCCTTGCAAATCAAGCTCCGTCTGCACAACCGTTCCGAAAGGCAGGAAAACATCACCAGACACACTCCGCCTGCGATTATCATTGTCCAGTGGGTGTGTCCCCGCCAGATGATTTCAAGTATTCCGTAGCCCACACCGCCCACGGTGAAATATACGGCTTTTTTCTTTATTCCCCTTTTATTTATCCTTTTCATTTTTATCACCCATATTATTTTTTACGGTGAATATAAAAATATACCACAAAGTCGCTTCGCTGACCTATTGCTTAAAAAAACTATTGACAAAGCATACTGTGTGTGGTATAGTATTGTGTGAAGGGAGGTATATTATGGATATACAATTAAAGCGTGGTCTGCTGGACCTTTGCGTGCTGGCGGCCATCAAAAATGAGGATTCCTACGGCTATCGCATCATCAAGGATATGAAGCCCTATGTGGAAATATCCGAATCCACTCTGTACCCCATATTGCGGAGATTGGAAACCGCCCGACAGCTCACCGTTTACAATATGGAGCACGGCGGACGTTTAAGAAAATACTACAAAATCACCCCCGACGGACTGAAAAGACTGGATGGCTTTAAGGGCGATTGGGAGGAAATGGTATCTATTTATAATTTTATAAACAGGGAGGAGTGTTCCAATGACTAAGCAAGAATTTTTGTCGGCCCTCGGCAAGGCCTTGGAGGGCTTGCCTCAGCAGGATATAAACCGTTTTCTGGAATATTACGGCGAAATCATCGATGACCGTATGGAGGAAGGTTTGACCGAGGAGGAGGCCGTGGCCGCTATGGAAAGCGTAGACTTCATCGCAGAGCGCATAAAGGCGGAAATGGCCGCAGAGAAGCCCAAGGAAGAGGAAAAAAAGGAGAAAAAGAAGATAAGCGGTTGGATGATTGCCGCCATAATCGGCTCTTCTGTATTCTGGCTGCCCATGATAATTGTTATTCTGTCGGTAATTGCCTCCTTTGTTGTTGCCGCCATTTCGGTTTGCTTTTCCTTCTATGCGGTGCCCATTGCCCTTGTAGGAAGCTCGGCGGCCCTTATCGGAGCGGCGGTTTACCTGGGTTTTGTGGGTGAAAGCGCAATACTTGCAGGCGTGGCCTTAATCCTTACGGGCATAGCCATTTTGTGGTTTATCCTCACCAACACGGTGCTGAGATTGATTATCAAGGGCATAAAAGCGATTTATCGCAAAATCAAGGAATTTATAGCCGAAAGGAGGGCGCAGAAATGAAGCTTGCCAAGAAAATTGCCATTATTACGGCTTTATTGTTAATATTTGCAGGTGTTATCACCGCCGTTTGCGGTGCACTTTACACCGATTGGGGCAAGTACAGCACCCCTTTGGATTTCTTCAGCTACGAAAAGGAGAGCGGTATGATCGACATAACCGAAAGCTTCGAAAGCATTTCCGTAAATCTGACAGAAAAGGACCTGCGCATCCGTCCCTCCGATGACAGCGAAATCAAAATCGATTACAGTCAGCGCAAGGGTATGGAGTTTTCCGCCACCGTGGAAAATGGGGTTCTCACCATCTCCGAAAAGCGCACAGGCGGTCTGTGGAGCCATATTTCCTTTGGCGAAAACCATTCCCACTGCACCCTTTACATTCCCAAGGGTGAATATAAAAATCTGACCGTTACCACCGCCAGCGGTGATGTGGTTGTCCCTGCCGATTTCTCCTTTGAAGGTGCGGAGCTTCGGACCACCTCGGGGGATGTGAGCGTTTTTGCCAACATAACCGATGAGCTGGATATCAGCACCGCCTCCGGCGATGTAACCATTGCCAACATTGTCTGCGACAAGATTTACGCCTCAACCGTAAGCGGTGAAATAGAGCTTAACGACGTAAAGGCCGCATCTATGGAGCTGAAGAGCACCTCCGGCGATACCGAGCTTCAAGAGGTGGTCTGCGAAGGTCTTTTGAAGTGCCAATCCACCAGCGGTGAAATAGAGCTTTCCCGTTGTGACGGCTCCGAGCTGGAGCTGAAATCCACCAGCGGCGATATTTCGGGCACCCTTCTCAGCGAAAAGGTATTTATGCCCGAAAGCACCAGCGGTGACATTAATGTGCCCTACGGCGGCAACGGCGGAAAATGCAAGATAGAAACCACCAGCGGTGACATTTCCTTCCGAATCGCCCGGTGATTAACTAAAATAGCGAAAAATAAAACACGTCCTTTCGGGCGTGTTTTTATTTTCCCCACTTTTGAAAAAGTGGACAAAACTTTTTTAAGCTCACGTTGCAGTATAGAGCGACTTTGCTATCCCCTCGCCGTGAAAACGTCGGCTCAAACGCAATATATCGCACAATCGAATTATAGCGCTTTTTGAAAAAAGCTCCCACTTTTGAAAAAGTGGTCAAAATTTTTTAAGCTC
>JAZSDB010000048.1:0-5405 GCA_045530975.1 Eubacteriales bacterium | reverse complement strand
CCTTTTTTCCCGTCGTCCTCTCTCATATTGGCAAGATAACCTTTATGTAAAGCAACCCCAACCCTCCCACACCCGAAGGCCACGCCCCCTAATGCGCCCCCCGTTGTACGTTTTAAAATATTACCATCTTTGGAAAAAGAGGAAACGCATATAATTACGCCTAATATGGCCATAGCAACAACAAGTATTGCGCAAGCAGAAAGCGTGCTGTTGTTTACCGCAACGCTAAATAAAGCACCACCTACAAATACAAAACCTAAAGTTGCCAAAATGCGTTTTTCAAACACGAATACACCTCTATGCTAATTTAACGGGTAATTTTTCCCCACCAAGTATATGAAAGTGTAAATGCTTCACAGTTTGTCCGCCGTCTTCACCAACATTGGTTATAACTCGATAACCGTTGTTGAGACCACAAATTTCAGCTACCTTGGGTATAGCAAGCATTACCTGAGCCACACTTTCAATATTGTGCGCATCGATATCATCTGCTGAAGATATGTGCGCCTTGGGTATAACCAATACGTGAACAGGAGCATTAGGGTTTATATCTTTGAATGCATATACAAATTCATTCTCGAATACCTTTGAAGAAGGAATTTCACCCTTTAAAATCTCACAAAATAAACAATCCATATTGCCTCTCCTTACTTAACCTGAGACGCCAATACATTTTCCGCTTCTGCAAAAGCATCCTTTATCTTAGAGGGATCCTTACCACCGGAGGAAGCGCTATTAGGACGTCCACCACCGCCACCACCAACAATGGGAGAAATGGTTTTCAGTAAATTACCGGCATGAGCGCCGCTCTTAACCGCATCGTTTCCGCAAGCGGCAACAAGAAGTACCTTGCCATCGTTAACTGTAGAGAACAAGCATACGGACAAGCTGTCCTTAGCAGTAATCTTATCAGCAGTATCACGCAAAGCGTCTACTGTAACGCCGTCAAAGGAAACACGTACCAATTTTATGCCTTTAACATCCACAGCTTCTTCGTATGCCTTATCCACAACTTCAGATGCCGATTTGCGATTTATTGCTTCGATTTCCTTTTTTAAAGCTTTGCTTTCGGAAATTATCTGCTCTACTTTATTGATAATATCGTCATTATTAACAGCTTTAACGATCTTCTTAACGTTATCCAACATAAGCTCTTGAGAACACATAGCGTTTAATGTATTCAGACCGGTAAGACACTCAATTCTTCTTACGCCGGCTGCCACAGAAGCTTCGGATACAATTCGGAACAAACCAAGTGAACCTGTTGCGGTCACGTGAGTACCGCCGCAAAGTTCAACAGAATATTCTCCCATAGAAACAACACGAACAGAAGAACCATATTTTTCCCCAAAGAGAGCCATTGCGCCCTTAGAACGTGCTTCATCGGGTGTCATAATTTCAGTTATTACGGGATTGTTCATCAAAATCTGTTTATTGACGGAAAGCTCAACTTCTTTTATCTCATCTTCAGTCAACGCGGAGCCGTGAGTAAAGTCAAATCTGCCACGCTCTTCGGTTACATAAGAACCTGCCTGTTCAACGTGGGTGCCAAGCACTTTTCTCAAAGCGGCCTGCAATAAATGCAAGGAAGAATGATTTCTGCGAATTGCATTTCTTCTTTCTACATTTATTTCAGCTTTAACAATGCCCTTTTCCAAAACACCGTTTTCCATATAGCCGATATGGAGATACTGACCTTCAGGGGTTTTTTGAGTATCCGTTACAATAAACTTACCCTTTTCGGTATAAATACAACCGGTATCGCCAATCTGTCCACCGCTTTCTGCATAGAAAGGAGTAATATCAAGAATAACAGTTGCTTTTCCTGCCGAAAGAACGCCTACATCTTCACCATCTGCAATGATATATTCAACTCTTGCTTCGCAGTCATTTTGGGTGTATCCAACAAATTCTGTCGCTTTAGATTTATCAATCATAGAAAGCGCATCGCCTGCCCAACCGGCATCGATATTGGCACGAGCATCTCTTGCACGTTTTTTCTGTTCTGCCATCAGAGCGCGGAAGGCTTCTTCATCTACCGCTATTCCCTTTTCCTCTGTAATTTCCTTGGTAAGGTCTATAGGGAATCCGTAAGTATCGTAAAGTTTGAATACGTTTTCACCCGAAAGCTTCTTTTCGCCATTTTTTTCAGCTTCGGAAAGCATTTTTTCCAAGATAGAGAGACCAGAATCAAGAGTCTTTGCAAAACGTTCTTCTTCTTCCTTGATTGTATTCTTAATATATTCTTTACGTTCTACAAGCTCGGGATATGCTTCTCCATTATTTGCGATAACAACATCGCATACATCGCCCAAGAAGGTGCCCTTAATGCCCAGCAAACGACCGTGTCTTGCAGCTCTGCGCAATACACGTCTGAGTATATATCCCCTGCCCTCATTGGAAGGAATAACACCATCACCGATAAGGAAAGTAGCTGTTTTTATGTGGTCGGTAATAACACGGATAGAAACATCGTTATCGGATGCACTGCCCTTGTATTCTTTTCCGCAAAGCTCGCAAACCTTGTCGAGAATACTTCTGTTTGTATCAACCTCAAATAGGTTTCCTACATCCTGCATAACGCAAGCAAGACGTTCAAGTCCCATACCGGTATCGATATTGGGATGGGCAAGTCTGGTATAGGTTCCCGCACCGTCACTGTCAAACTGCGTAAACACAATATTCCAAACTTCTATAAATCTGTCACAATCACAGCCAACCTTACAATCGGGCTTACCGCAACCGTACTTTTCGCCTCTGTCGAAATAAATTTCAGAACAAGGGCCGCAAGGACCTGAACCAATTTCCCAGAAATTGTCTTCCTTGCCGAAGCGAACAATGCGCTCTGCAGGAATTCCATTTTTAACCCAAATATCAAAGGCCTCATCATCTTCAAGATAAATACTGGGATATAGGCGTTCTTCGGGAATGCCCATTACCTTGGTAAGAAATTCCCAAGCCCACGGAATAGCTTCTTCCTTGAAATAGTCACCAAAAGAGAAGTTACCGAGCATTTCAAAAAAAGTGCCGTGTCTTGCAGTTTTACCAACATTATCGATATCCAAAGTACGAACGCACTTTTGGCAGGTTGTTACACGCTTGCGCGGCGGTACACGTTCGCCGGTAAAATATTTTTTCAAAGGCGCCATACCTGCATTAATCAAAAGCAAAGAATCATCGTCCTGCGGAACCAACGGAAACGAGTTCATACAAAGGTGTCCCTTGCTTTCAAAAAACTCTAAGTATTTTTTGCGGATTTCATTAAGAGAAATAGGTTGCATTATAATATAATCCTTTCAGATTTTTCTTTTCTTTTTATTCTGAAACATCATCTAAAGATTCTTCGTCACCAAAAATAGTAGCTTCAATATCTTTGGAAGAGCTCCAACGCAATTTGTTTTCTTTACAATACTCCATCGCGGCAGAATTTTCAGGAGAAATTATCACAACATCAGGTGATTTTGTAAACAGTTCTTTGCCTAAAGATGTTTCAACACCTTCAAATACCACATATTTTAGGTTTTGACACTCTTCAAAAGACCTGTCTCCCACATTTTGTACTTCAGCGGAGATTTTTACTTCTTCTAATTTTTCACAATATGAAAATGAACGTAATCCTATTGAGGTTATGCAATCGGGAATTGTTATCTCAGCAAGAGAAACACAGTGATTAAAGCAATAATCGGGAATAGCAGTAACACCTGTACCCCAATTTATCTTTTCGAGCCCGTTGCACCAGGCAAAAACACGAGGTCCTAATTTCTTTACAGAATCGGGAATGGTTATTTCCTTAATGTTTTCTGACAAATAAAAGGCGCCTTCTTCTATTTCTTCAATAGAATCCGGAATATTAACGGAAACAATTTTTGCTTTCGTGCTATGAAAACAAAAGGAACCAATAACCTTTACCTTAGTACCATCTATCTTTTTAGGAATATCAACAGCAATGTCTTCTCCGAGATATTTGATGATTTTTATATAGTCTTCATATAGTTCGTACTCGAAATCTTCATTTTGCAAAGTGGCAACGTAATCATCGGGCATCCTTGGCGCTTCTTCGCCGGTAACCATAGATTTAGCTTTTTTCAGCAGTGATTCACAGGAACACAACGATAGGCAGATTATAAAAACAAGCAGAAGTAACAATAACTTCTTCATACCAATCTTTCCTTTCACATTTTTCCGATTAATTATATCACTATTACATAGTTTTGTCAATTTGTTTGTTTAAAAACAGACATTTTTATTGACTTATTGATTAAATAGAGTTAGAATAATTACAATATATTCCAAAAGAAAGGTATTATTGTTATGGATAAGGCAACTTTCGCATCCTATCGCAAATTTTACAACAACCAACTTATGAACGACTGCATCCCCTTCTGGATGAACAGCGATCTTCTCGACAAGGAATATGGTGGATACATCACCAGCGTGGACAGAGAAGGTAAATCTTACAACAACGATAAATCCGGATGGTTCCAGGGCAGATGTCTTTGGACATTCTCTCACCTTTGTAACCTCTACGGCATTCGTCCCGAATGGGAAGAAGCCGCAAAGCTTGGTAAGGATTTCATTGATAAGCACATTGCTGATACTGACGGAAGAATGTATTTCACTCTTACACGCGAAGGTCTTCCCCTCAGAAAACGTCGTTACTTCTTCACCGAAAGCTTCTATGTGCTTTCTATGGCCGAGTATTCTATTATGACCGGCGATAAAGAAGCCCTCAGAAAAGCTGAAGAATGCTACGAAATGATGCTTTCTATCTTCCGTGACGGTAACACCGATCCCTTTAAGATCACCCCCAAGAGCTATGCATCCACCAGATCCGACAGAGCTGTTTCCTACCCTATGGTACTTATCAGCAGTGCTCAGACTCTCCGTCGTGCAGACCCCGAAAAAGCTGAGTACTATACTAAAGTTGCTCAGGAAATGGCTGATATTATCATCAACATTCATTACAAACCCGAGCGGAACTGTGTTCTCGAAACTGTTGGCCCCAATGGTGAATTTATCGATAATCCTGCAGGCAGAACCATCAATCCCGGACACTCTATGGAAAACAGCTGGTTCCTTATGAACCAAGCCATCTATACGGGCGACAAGGAGCTTCTCGCAAATGCTCTCAAAATTCTTGACTGCTCTCTTGAATGGGGCTGGGATAAGGAATATGGCGGATTTATTTACTTCACCGACGTAAGCGGTCGTCCCTGCGAACAGCTTGAACACGATATGAAGCTTTGGTGGGTACATAACGAAGCTTGTATTGCTACTCTCCTTGCATACAGCATCACCAAGGATGAAAAATATTGGAAGTGGTTTGAAAAAGCACACTTCTATGCATTCGGTCACTTTGCAGATAAAGAACACGGCGAATGGTATGGTTATCTCCACAGAGACGG
>JAZSDB010000077.1:0-2071 GCA_045530975.1 Eubacteriales bacterium | reverse complement strand
GTTTTTGCTGTATTTTTAATATATTTTACCTATTATAAAGTAATCTTTTGTATATATTGTATAAACGAAAACGCCTCGGCATATACCAAGACGTTTTTAATATATTAAATATCTATTCCGAGGAACTGCTTTGCAAGGATGCCCACACCGAAGGAGATAACGGCAACACCTATGCTGATGCCCGCCATTTCAAAAAAGCGGGATTTGAAGGGTTGGTCCTTAGCCACCGACGTATAATAGGTGAAGCCGGCAATGATGGCAACTATAATCAGGAGCATACAAACAAGAGCGGGGATATATTGATCTGCGGCAAAAAGAAGATAGGGCAAAATCAGCATTATTACCGTAAAGAGATATGCAACGCCGGTATAAGAGCAGGATTTGAGAGCATCATCCCTGCCCTCGCTTTTAGCCGCGAGGAATTCACTGGAAGCCATTGAAAATGTGGCGGAAATGCCCACAATAAGGCCGGAAAGGGCAACAAGACGGGTATTTTGCAAAGCAAAGGTAAAGCCCGCCAAACTGCCTGCCAATTCCACCAATGCATCGTTCAGTCCCAAAACCATACTGCCCACATACTGCAGACGCTCTTCGTCCAACATATCAAGAAGTGCTTTTTCGTGCTCCTCCTCCTGATTGCGGATTTCTGCGCTTTCAGGTATTTCATTAAGAAGGCATTCGTATTCCGACTGAGCGTTGGATTCGCCCTTTTCCATTAATTTAACGGCAAATGTAAAGCCCATTACTCTTGCCATAAGAGTGTACCAGAAAATCTTTCCCTTTTGGGGTTTCATTTCCATATCGGTATAGCTTTTCCAAATTTCGTAGTGGCATTTTTCTTCTTTGGACAAGCGCATAAGAGTTTGCTTATTTTCATCGCCCTTGGCGAACCTTGATATTTTTTCGTAAATTACGCTTTCCGTCAGCTCATTCTGCTGCATTTTTTTGATTATACTTAATGCACGCTGAGAAATGGATTTATTCATAAATACACTTCCTTTACACTTTTTTACCATTATATCACATTTACTGCATAAATCAACTTATTTCTGCATTTACATACAAAAAAACAGCTTCGAAAGAAGCTGTTTTTTTGTAGATCAGTCTTCGTCCAGATGAGCTTCTGCTTCCTTCTGGATTTCGGGGTCGTAGGAAAGGATGGGAGCTACGTCCTTGTGCTTGATTTTGCGGTCCACATAGTTTTTGGTAATCTTCAAAACAAGGGGGAACAAAGCAACTACACCGATAAGGTTGGGAATCATCATAAGTCCGTTGAATGTATCGGAAAGGTCCCAAGCGAGGCCGCCTTCCATTACCGCACCGGAAACGATCATAAATACGAATATAAACTTATAAATCTTAACACCCTTTTCGCCGAAAAGGTATTCAACCGCCTTGGAGCCGTACTGCGTCCAGCCGAGAACGGTGGTGAAGGCAAAGAAAAGCATTGCGATAGCTACAAACCAAGTACCGGGAGCACCGAAGAGCTGGCCGAAGGCCTGAGAAACCAAAGTGTCGCCGTTTATACCCGCATCGGGAGCACCGGTAGAAAGGTCGATATAACCGGTGGAAAGAACAACGATTGCTGTCATAGTACAAACAACAAAGGTATCGAAAAATACTTCAAATACACCCCACATACCCTGCTTTACGGGCTCCTTAACGTCGGAGGAGGAGTGAACCATTACAGAAGAACCGAGACCTGCTTCATTGGAAAATACGCCACGCTTGAAGCCCTGAGTCATTGTCTTTTTAATAAGCACACCGATACCGCCGCCGAGGAATGCTGCGGGCTTGAAGGCAAATTTGAAAATAGCAGAGAACATAGGACCTACATTTTCAATATTTACAGCCAAAATAATAATAGAGCCGATGCAATAGATAACAGCCATAAAGGGCACAACTACTTCCGCAAACCTGGCAATACGACGCAAGCCGCCGATGATAATAAGTGCCGCAATAATAAGCAAGCAAATACCGATGATGAGGTGAACTATGGAAATATTGGTATTGCCGATATTTCCGAGAGAGGAATTGCTGAAGAAGGCAGAATCCATATTAAGCACAATCT
>JAZSDB010000247.1:0-7173 GCA_045530975.1 Eubacteriales bacterium | reverse complement strand
CAGAACGACATGGCTACGATCCGACTTTATTAACTTGGTTTTGAATTTTGCACGGCTTTTGTAAGGCCGATGGTGAAATGCTGTCATCCAAAATTCAAGAAAAATGAAGCATTTGCGAGATATTGCGAGAAAACGAGAGCTTTCGCAAATCGCAGAGTGATAAGCTCGGCTACCTTTCGAGTCAGCCCCGTTATGTCCGGTTTGCGGTGCCCGAAATTTTTTGCTCGCTGTTCGCTTCGCAAACGTCCCCACTTCGATACCGCTGCATATGGATTATTGCATACGAAATTAAAAAACGTCTGCCGTGATTATCTTAACCACAGGGGTTATTGTAACACGGCAGAAGGATTTTTGCAACTGTTTTTTGAAAAAAGTATTTATTTAATTCAACAGCCAAATTCCCAAATTGAGATAGCCCGCAAAAGCCACCCAAATAAGGTAAGGCCAAAGCAAATAACCTGCAATTTTGTCGATGGAAGCAAATCGTTGCTGTGTTATAAAAATCAAAATCCACAGCGCCGCAAGCCACACAAATGCAAATAAATATTCGCCCAGATTAAAAAATATTATGCTCCAAAGAAAATTGAAGACAAGCTGAATTCCGTATGCGGTAAGCGCCATTCTGCGCTTTTCATATCCCGTTATGGCCACCCAAACACGGTATGATGCATAACCCATCAAGGCGAAAAGGATTGACCAAACGATGGGAAACAGCTTTGCAGGCGGCGACAGCGGCGGTTGCTTTAAAGCCGAAAAGCTCTCCATAGCATCCGACGTGAGCCAAGCCGACAAACCGCCCACTCCCAAAGGGATAGCTATTGCAATTATCAGCTTTTTCCAATCTGTTTTCATAAATATCACCTCTCGTTTATTATACGAGAAAAGCGATAAAATTATAACACAACTAAATCATTCCACGGGAAAGCTTGGTGTGAAGCTCATAAAGGGAGGTTTTCTGCGAATCAAAATATACAAGCTCCATTGCCTGCTCATATTCCAACCAACGAACTTCAATATGCTCGTCGGAAAGTGAGATTTCGCCGTCGTAGGGCACTCCGAAAGAATACATGGGAACCACCACGACCTCGTCGCCCCAGGGTACGTTAAACAGTTCTGACGGGAGGTGGCACAAGCTTTCCAAGGGAATTAACGGGAAATCACCCTTTATGCCCGCTTCCTCCCAAAGCTCACGCCTTGCGCCCTCTTCGAGAGTTTCGTTGTCCTCCAGCCCTCCGCATACGCCCTGCCAGCATACCGTCATATCGCTGCGCTGAAAAATGGCATATTCAAAGGTGCTGTTTCTTTTTCTGTATAGATAAATATGAACCTGCTTGGGTTGTCGCATATCGTTAACCCTTAATAATGGAATCCAAGTTCCATTCCGCTACAATATAAACCACATAATCGGGATTTTCTGCGGCAATGGTGCCGGCGTTCCAAGTGAAATCCCACATTCCGTGATAATGGGTGGTGTTTGCACGCTCTGCAACCAAATCATACAGCTGTGTGGAATAGGAATCTCGCATAACGGTGATGTTGGGAAGATTGTTGCGGTATGTATAAATATCTCTCTGCTCGGTCATGGCGTCGTGATAGCAGAGCATTGTGGAGGAGCGGTATCTGGGGATGGAGGTTATGCTGGAAGGCGCCTGGAAATTAAAGGTGCGGTAGTAGGCATATTCCTTTACCACCTGCTGTGACATCTGCAAATAATAGGTCATATCGCCGCTTTCGTAATAATCGGGGTTCCAGTTGAATTCATCAACACTGCGGGGAGCGGCATCGGGGAACTTTTGGGAAATGTGGTCAAAAAGGGCATCGTATGCAAGATAAGCACCGTAATCTGCCCAGTGGCTGTCCAGCTTGTAATAGAGCGTCATTTCGTCATCCTTGTGCTGAGAGAAAAGCTCCTTCAAATCTATTACGGTGGCTCCTGCCTCCTTCAAGGCAGCCATTGTCTTGTCAAGACGGGTTTGTCCCGTGGCGGGCTTGTAGCTATCGGGCACCAATTCGGGATAAACCGACATGGAAGAGGGTACTACCATATAGATGATTTCCGCATCGGGATTGTTCTTGCGCATCTGGTTAAGGCGGTTTTTCACCTTGATTGTTACGTTTTTGTAGCTATAATCACCGCCAACATTTTGTCCACGGAAATCGGGGAGCATTTTTTGGAAGAAGAACTGAAAATTCTTTCCCGTAACAACGGGCCACATATCCGCAGAGGGAGTAATGGGCTTGGCGGTGTATTTGATAAGGGACACGGTTTCGCCGTTAACGGTTTGGGTAAGCTTAACTTTTGCGGATTTTTTGCTGCACTTCAATCTTATGGAGAACCATCCCTTGTAGGATTCGGAGGAAACGGTTTCTCCTTCGCATTCTGCGGTAATGGTTGCACCATCCTCGCATTGACCTACCATGGCGAAATAGGGCTTTTCGGAGTAGCTGCAGTAGTGAATTTTAATCTTGTCTGCGCCCACGGGAACGAAATCGGGCTCGTCGTCGATAGATTCATCCTCGGAGTCCTCCGATTCTGTTGCAGAAGAATCGTTATCGGATACAGCACTGCTGTCATCGGAGGTAACGTCGGATTTGTCGGAGGTGGTGCTTTCGCTTTCGGTAACCTCTGATGAAGAATTGTCGGAGCCGTCGCAAGCGGCAAGCACAAGAGTAGCCGCCAACATAAAGAGCATCAATGCCAAAAAGAATTTTTTCATTTTTTCCTCCCAATTATTATCTCAGTGTTCTGAGGTTGGTTGATGTAATAAGGTTTTCTGCATTATATATTATAACCATTGCGTCTGCTTGGTATTTCTGCGACAGGGAAGTGAGGTCGGGATTCAGCTTTATATCCACCGCCACGATGTTATAATCCCTCGCAAGGAAGGGAATCATGCAATTGGCAAAGGAATCCTTGGCAATAAGCAGTGTTTTTCTGTCCTCGCCCTCTTTTGTAACGGTGGTTATATTGTGCGTGCCGTCAAAGAATAACCCGTATTTATCCGAGCCCTCGGCGTATTCCATACAGTAGAAGCTGTCAAGTGCTTCGCCATCTACGGTTATGCTGTAATCCTCTTCGTCGGGCAGATGCCATATCTCTATTTCATCCCTTTTGTAGAAGGGGAAATTGCCTCTCGATGCCGTGGTACCCGAAAAATCCGTCACCGCTTCTTTGGTGAAATCAGATATGGGTATAATATTTTTTTCGTCGCCCAGAGCGGCCATAATGTCGCAGTAGGCAAGATATGCTCCGTAGGTAGTCCAGTGGTGGTCTGTGCGGTAATAAACATATTCTCCCGCCTCGTAACGGTCTCTGAGAGGGGAAAGGACATCGATATATCCCGCTTCTTCGTTAAGGACGGTGCTTAACAGTTCAAAAACTCGGTCGCCGTCGGGACGGTTGTAGGAAAAATGACTGTCCGCAATATCGATGGTGCGGGGAGGTATAACCGTTACCAAGGGTATCTCGCTTTTTGCCGCCAGCTTGTTTATACGCTCCAGCTGTGCGATTATATTCTCTTCGTTAATCCTGTCGGTATCGGGAACGGTTTCCAGCGCATTTATGTGCAGATTAAATTCCTTGACCGCCAGTTGATCGTGCGAATAAAGCACACCGTTGTTTTCGCCCTTGAGCATCGCAAGCTCGGAAACACCCTTCAGGCGAACAAACCAATCACGTAAGGGAAATTGGTCGGCAAAGTATACATTTACCGTCTTTGCAAAATCGCCTTGGAAAAAGCTTTCCTTTTCCCATTTGGGCGCCTGCTCAAGATTGCGGTTCTCTGTGGGCGAGAAGAGCTTGTCGGGCATAATCAGAAAGGTGATGGAGAGGGATGCGATAATCAAACAGAAAACCGCAACGGTGATGATTTCCGAAATTCTTTTCATTTCAAGCTCCCTCCTTAAAAGATGTAGTACAAAAAGGGCGAAAAGCTGTTATCCACCATGTATGCAATACATACCAAAAACAGTATTGCCGTAAATATGGGAGATAATGAAGTGATCCAAGAAAATTTGCTTTGGAGCTTTTCAAAAACCTTTTTGGGCAGGGGAGTGCAACCCAATGCGCATACAATTATAAAGGGCAAAAGCTTGATTGCCGTATAGGTCGCAGTAATATCGGTAAAGAGGGCATTTACCCCGACCATCTGCTTTAATGCGGTGAGGATATGGCCAATATCGGTATGGAAGAATATTGTCCAGCCGAAGCCGATTATTATAAGTGAATATATGTGGGCAAGGGGAGCGCATTTGGATAAAAGCTTTCCGAGGAAAAGCTTTTCTATAATCAGGAATACAAGGAAATATACGCCCCAAAGTATATAATTCCAATCGGCGCCGTGCCAGAATCCGGTTAAAAACCAAACCACGGCAAGATTGAAAAATCCTCGAAGCTTGCCTACACGGTTACCTCCCAAGGGGATATAAATGTATTCTCTGAACCAGGTGGAAAGAGTGATGTGCCATCTGCGCCAGAAATCGGTAATGGATTTTGCAATGTAGGGATAATTGAAGTTTTCGGGGAAGTCAAAGCCAAACATTCTGCCCAGGCCGATAGCCATATCGGAATAACCCGAAAAATCAAAATATATGTGAAAGGTATAAAAAATCATTACGAGCCATGTGCCCAAAACGGTGGGACCGAAAATGGAGGCCTGCTCCAATGCTTCGGCAGCTGCGGCGGCCGCATCGCCCAAAATCAGCTTTTTGGACAGACCGATAATAAAGCGGTTTACGCCGGATGCGAATTTGGAAATTGTTTCCTTTCTTTCTGTCAGCTGGTCGCATACATCCTTGTAGCGTACAATGGGACCTGCAATAAGCTGGGGGAACAGGGTTACATAGGCGCCAAAGGGCACAATTCTTTTCGCCAGAGGCACCTCATTGCGGTATAAATCTATGGAATAGGACATTATCTGAAAGGTGTAAAAGGAAATGCCTACCGGCAATGTAAGGTTTTCAATGGGGGCAAAGCCGATGTTGGCGGCAAAAAAATTGTAATATTTGAAAAACAGTAAAAAGGAAAGATTGCCCAAAAGGGAAAGGGCAAGGAATAAACGGGCTATCTTGGGAGATTTTTCACGGTAATGCTCGATAGGAAAGCCAAAACCGTAGGCGATAAGTATGGAAATAATCATCAAACCGATATATTTCGGTTCGCCCCAGCCGTAAAAGACAAGAGAAACGGCAAATAATACCAGATTGCGCCACTTGAGCGGAGATATGTAATATATTACAAGGGTTATAAATAGGTATGCAAAAATAAAAATAAGAGATGAAAAAACCATAATATTTCCTTAAAAACCTTATTGTATATATCAAAGCATAAGAATGTAATGGAAATGTAAGCAATACACCTATATAATACCATAAAAAACAAAAAAGTGAATAGCTTTTATTAAATAAATGACAAAAGAATTGTTGACAGAGTGGTAAAAATGGTTTATCATCAAGGTGTAGCAAAAGAAAGGATATACTTTTATGAAACGCTTTATTATATTGTTGCTTGCTTTATCGCTTTTTCTGCTTTGCGCCTGCGCTTCGGAGGATGCTTCTTCTCAAAGCGACGCATCAAGTCAGTCTGAAACCGCAAAGGATATGGATATAGAGGCCGAGGCAGATGCTATTATCGAAAAATACAGTCTTACCACGGGCAACCGTTTTTCCTCACTTTCTCAAACCGTGGGGGAATATCTGGATGAGGACCTTATTATCGGTTATTACGGCGAGGCGGATTTTTCCGCAGTAGAGCAATATGCCGTTTATATAGATGAAACAAAGCCCACCAAGCGTGTGGAATTCGGCATTTTCAAAATGAAGGACGGCGCCGACGGAGAGCTTTTGAAGGCGTATTTAAAGGCCCGTGTGGATGCCAAGATTGAAGAGGCAAAGTCATACCCCAGTGTAGATACAGAGGGGCTGAAAACCGCAGAATTTACGGTAATGGGTAAATATGTATGGTATACCGTGGTAAAGGGCGGCAATGAGGATATTAATAATACACTGAAAGGAAAATTAAGCTAATGGTAAAGCACATCGTAATGTTCAAGTTTTTAGAATCTGCCGAGGGCAGAACAAAAAAGGAAAATGTGGAGATTGCGGCCAATATGCTTTTGGACCTTCAGGGAAAAATCCCCACCCTTGTTTCCGGTGAGGTAAAGATAAATTCCGAAAATGCATCTCCCTCCAATTATGATTTGGTTCTGGTGGCAGAATATAATGATTGGCAGGGCTTGAACGAATATATCGTGCACCCCCTCCATAAGGCGGTATGCGAATTTATGAAGGGTGTGCGGGAAAGCCGCGCATGTGTTGATTATGAATTCTGATGCAATCTGCGAAACCTGCGAATTTGCCCGTATAGACGAGGAAACGGGCGACCTTATCTGTGATGCCCTGCTGGATGAGGACGAAATGGTGGATTTTATGACCAACGGAAACGGCAAATGTAAATATTACCGTTTTTATGATGAATATAAAATGGTAAGAAAACAAAATTAAGGTATAAAAAGAGGTTGTTTTCATACCTCTTTTTTCTTTTTAAAAGTTATCTGTGTTTTTTTGCAAAAAAGTATTGACAAACCAAAATATCTGTGTATAATTAAATTTGCGCGTTTGGGGAGCAACCCTCTATAACCCAAGCGAATTAATTAAATATGCAGCTGTGGCGGAACTGGCAGACGCGCACGTTTGAGGGGCGTGTGGGCAACCGTATGGGTTCAAGTCCCATCAGCTGCACCATGTAAAAAACCTCTTTTGTCTACCGGACAAAAGAGGTTTTTTACAATGATATCCGTTCCTGACAGAACGGGTGATATACCCTGCGGGTACGATATCTGCTTCGCAGATGATATACGCTTTGCGTATAAGGAACGGATATTATATCATATTTGCAACGCAAATATATCATACGGCAACGCCGTATATCATATCGCACCAGCGATATATCATTGAAATACACAACATATTGTGATATAATAACGGCGAAAGAGGGTGCATTTATGTCCGAAAACAAATTACTTGACTTATCTTTTGAGTTTGCTGTTGCTATTGTAAATCTTGTTGATGGTGTAACTGCACCGAAAAGTTCTTATATGACCGATCAGCTTGCAAGAGCCGGTACTTCCGTTGGGGCAAAAAGTCGGAGGCCAAGCGGTCTTAGGAAGACAATGG
>JAZSDB010000242.1:0-8979 GCA_045530975.1 Eubacteriales bacterium | reverse complement strand
TCGGGATCGGGAGTGGGCTCGGGATCAGGTGTGGGTTCGGGATCGGGAGTGGGTTCGGGATCAGGTGTGGGCTCCTCTTCCACGGGAACATAAGCGGAATAGGTTGCGGTGCAAATGTAGCCGCTGTCGTACCAATCAAGAGAAGAGGTGGTGGTAGGTACGGTTTGTCCTGTTATATCAAGACCTTCAAAGACGAACATATCGCCCACAGACCATTCCAATGCACGGGTAATCATTGCAGTGCAGGACTCATTGGTGTAATTGGGAAGACCTGCACACCAGGAATATGCAGAGGGGTTGGAGGCATAGATGGTGGGATAATCGTTACCGTAGTTGGCCGCCCAAACAAATCCGCCTGTGGGAATTGCGAGAGGGGTACCTGCGCCGCCTGCAGTACCGTCGGAAATAGCGGTAATCTTATAAGCATCGGTGCCTTCAACAGGAGCAAAGGCAACGTGAATGCTCCACGCACCGCCGGTATAAGCGGAGGTCATAATAGAGCCGCCGCCTTCAACGTTTGCATTGTTGAAGTGGGTTACCCAAAATTCGAAGGTTTCCACCTCAGGTTCGGGATCGGGAGTAGGTTCGGGATCGGGTGTAGGTTCGGGATCGGGAGTGGGTTCGGGATCGGGTGTGGGCTCCTCTTCCACGGGAATATACTCGCTATATGTTGCGGTACAAACATAACCGTCCTCGTACCAATTAAGATTAGATGTGGAGGTAGGAATTGTCTTACCTGCTATATCAAGGCCCTCAAAGACGAACATATCGCCTACCGACCATTCCAACGCACGTGCAATCATCGATGTGCAGGAATCGCTGGTGTAGTCGGGAGCGTCTGCATACCATGCGTATGCGGAGGGGTTGGAGGCATACAAGGAAGGCCAATCGTTACCATAGTTAGCCACCCAAACAAATCCGCCTGCAGGAATTGCCAGAGGTGCGCCTGCACCCTTATCTGTACCCTCGGAGATTGCGGTAATCTCGTAAGCATCGGTGCCTTCAACAGGAGCAAAGGCGACGTGAATGCTCCAAGCACCGCCGGTATAAGAGGAGGTCATTATAGAGCCGGCACCCTCAACAGCAGTATTGTTGAAGTGGGTTACCCAAAATTCGAAGGTTTCTACCTCGGGTTCGGGATCAGGTGTAGGTTCGGGATCAGGAGTGGGCTCGGGATCGGGAGTAGGTTCGGGATCGGGAGTGGGCTCGGGATCGGGAGTGGGCTCGGGATCGGGTGTAGGTTCGGGAGATTCACCCACGTCACCTGCATCAACCAAACGGATATAAGGAGCAACGCTAAGCTTGCAGTTGGTTATATCCACGCCGTAAGTACGAAGAATCTGTCCTGCCTGCGCCTGCTTAAGGATTTCCGCATTGCTGTTGGCAGAAGAGGTTTCATCGTTATGGAGAGCAATAAGAATATCATTGCTGCCCAGATTATAAGTAGGAGTATCGTCACCTATTCCCTGTTCTGCGGAAACAACCTTGTATGCAGAAACAGAAGAATCGTAGCTGAGCAATACATTGTAGGTCCAACGGTGATTTGCAGTTGCACAGGTAATGCTGCCGCCGTTAAATGCGGATGTAAATATAGTGCAATCGCCGCTCTGAACAGAAGAATTGAAGCCGGTGATATATACACCGTCGGAAACTCTGTCATCCACAACGGGAGTGTTGGGATCGTATTCCTCCATCACTGCGGTGCACACATAGGAGGATTGATACCACTTTACGGCAGGAGTGGAGGTGGGAACAGTGCCCACTGTGAAGCTGCCGAAACGGAAGCAATCGCCAACCTTCCATTCCTTGGCACGCTCCAGCATTTCTGTACAAGCATCGCTGGTATAATTGGGAAGTCCCGAATACCAGGCATAGGTTACAGGGTCGGAAGCATAAAGTGCAGGATAATTGTTACCCTTATTCAAGGAATAAACAAAGCCGCCTGCGGGAATGGAAAGTGCCGTGCCGGTACCCTTATCTGTACCGTCGGAAATAGCTGTGATTTCATAAGCATCGGTGCCTGCAACAGGAGAAAATGCCACATGAAGGTTCCAGCTGCCGCCTGTATATGCAGAGGTCATTACAGAACCGGAGCCCTCTGCTTCAAGTGTATTGCAGTGGGTTACCCAGAACGTATCGCCGTCGGTAATATTGGAACCGCTGCTGCCTGTCTTTGCAACAGCATTATTAAGATTGTTTGCCGCCGCAATACATTCCTCATCGGTAGAGGAAGAATCGGCATAAACCGAATTTGCGGTATTATAAAGAGTGCGGATATTGTTAAGAGCAGCTTCGGTATAATCGGAGTGAGAAATACTCTCAGCCGCCTTGATGGCAGATTTCAGCTTAGGTCTGCCCATATCGTTCTTGACGATAAGCAGACAGTCTGCAACGGGACGGGAGTGGTACATTGCATAACCGGGACTGCCGCTTCCTGTATTGGAAACATACATACCGGTTGATCCGCCGCCGTCAAGACGAATAACGTTTACACAGCCCAGATTGATCATAGCGGCCGCTACATCCTTCAGTGTGAGGGACTGAGAAGTATCGCCGGTGGATCCGCCTTCAGAGGTGAAGAAAACATAGGTGCCGTCGGCCTTTTGACCAAATACGGTCCAACGTGCATAGGTACCGGTAACACTATGGTCGCCGATAACAGAATAATAATCGGTCTGGTCTACGCCGTCCTTTACCAAATAGCCAACGTTGGTAATGGCGCTGGCGGCATTTTCCATAATTGCACGAGAGGATTCGACAGTTTCCTCTACGGAAATCTCAACAGTATCGCCAACCTTAAGAGAGCTGAGATAGGATGCATAAGAAGAGCCGTAGGGAGTGGTGAGAACGAAATTATCGGAAACACCGGTGCCGTAATCGAAGGTGGTGCCGCAGGTGTAGCTGTTCACCTGAACAACCTCCGCCTCCATAACATCACCGATAGAAAGGTCGGTACCGTTCTTCTTTTTACAGATTACCTCATAGCCATAGCTGGAGGAATCGGCCGCATTGCCGCAGGAGGTATCGTAATAGAAGATAGCATCGGTACGCCAGGTATCGGAGCTCTGGTCCTTATTGATGAAGCGAAGTGCATCGGGCACAAGAGAGCCATTGATGTAAAGATTGTAGGCCAGCTGGCTGTCAACAACATTCATGCTTCCGTCGTAACCGAAGGCAACAACATTTACAATGTTACCATAGGTATAACCGATGTCGGCAACAGATACCTTACCGCCGGAAACAAGGATACCCAGAAGGGCACCGTTGGAGGTATCGAAATAGGAGCCGTTGATAACACCGGCTACCTCGTATCCGTATTTGTTAACTGCTGTATTGTACTGTTCTTCCACAACACTGCAGCTGCCCGCATAGGCCGCAAAAGCCATAGGAATATAGCCGTTATCGGGATGGAATTCCAAAACGGTGGCAGTTTCGGTGTGTCCGCTGTAGCTACCGTATACACCGTATTCGGCAAATTCAACACCGGGTGTTACTGTATGGTAGGAATAGACAGACATAGATGCGTATGCAGTAACCGTCGAGCAAAGAGCAGGAACGATCATCAGCACAACCATCAGAAACGCCAATAATCTCTTAGCAAATTTCATATAATCCTCTCCAATCCAAAATTTATCTATTGTACTTATTATACAAAACTTTCCTCCAACCTGTCAAGGCGATTTGTACAACTAAAACAAGTTCGTTAAATCTGTACATTTAACCTTAATCAAACTTAAATAACCAAAAGAAAAGGAACTTTCCTTTGGGCAAAATGCGCATATAATGACAAAAGTATTAATAAAAAAGGACGCCGGCAAGACGTCCTTTTCTGTCTGTATATTATTTATGTAGGATTTTACGCAACAAATCCACGGCGGTTTTCTTTTCGTAGTCATTCATACCGAAGAGGAACAGAAAGGCCACATAAAGCACCGCAAAGGTGCATCCCTCGGCAAGAAACCACCCCAAAGAATGTCCGCCGAATATCACAAAGGGAATACAGAGTGCCGCCGCAAGCAAGCCCGCAGGTAAAATTCCGCGGAAGATTTCTCGGAACATCCGCAGGACCTCTATGCCAAAAATCTTCTTATAATAAATATTCATAATAATGACATGGCCCACAACCAACGAAATTACTGTAGCCGCCGCCGCACCCCAGAATCCGTAATACTTCACTCCGATTAAGGTCAACACCACATTTATTGCCGCCATTATTACCAACACCACCGAGCGGAAGGTACGCTTTAATTTAGCATCCAGAATGGAAATACACACATTTTCCACCAGGGGTACGGTAACGGGTATAAGTAACATCAATGTCACGTAATAGGCATTTATATACCTCTCGCCTATCCAAAGGGATATAAAATCCCTGCCTGCAACAGCAAAGCCGAGAACCACCGCCACCGCCACAATGGATTGAATTCTTCCCGGGCGGATTACAAAATCAGTAAGCTCCTTTCCGCTGCGCTCAACCACAAGAAATTTTGCGGTCTGGGGAAAATATACCGTAGAAAAAACGGTAATCATTGAATTGTATATGGTATAGATAGACAATGCGGCCGAATACATAGTGATAACAGCTTTTTCCGAGATTTTTGCCCCCAATATGATAATATCCACATTGTTGTTGACCTGATTAACCACCGCCTGCAAAAATACCGCCAAGGAGAAGGTCATAAGCTGTGAAAGCTCGGCTTTATCAAAATAGTGCAGACGAGGCCTTTCCTTTAGCACCGCAAGGCCGTAAAACATATAAGCCGCAAGCACTATTATGCTGTTTATCAATTCTATAACGGCAATTGTTATTATACCGACCTTCAAATACAAGGCCGCAAGCACAAAGACGATTTTTAGCAAATATCTTACGGTTTGGGTTCCGTAATTATAGGCAAAGCGCTCGTGCCCGATCAGGCAGCCCTTAAAGGTTTCGGACAGGATATTTACAATTGCGGAGGCGGCAAAAATACCGAATATCCACTTTGCCTCACCTATTAAGGCGGCAGAATAGTTTTCACCGTAAACCCTTGGTATAAGCGCAGTCATACCTACACTTACAATGGCCACCAGCACAGACATTGCAACCGAAACCAATATGGCCATTGCAAAGGTGTTTTCCTTTTCCCGTACATCCCTTGCATCGGTGCCGCTACATCTTGCAACACTTCTGGCAACAATGGTGGACACGCCCAGATTGAACATTATAAGTGGGCCCGAAAAGGACTGCATTACCTTATACAAGCTATATGAATCGTCAGAGAAGGCACCGATCAGAAGAGGTGTGAGCCACACATTGACCAGCAAGCCCAAGACGATATTTATATATGATAACAAGACGCCTGTTTTTTTGGAGTTTTTCATTTAAACCTGTATAACAGTCCTTTCAAGCGACATTTTGTTTTGAAAACAAGCTTTTTGCATCCTTTATATACACCGATAACCTCGGCTCCTTGCGAAAGCCCTTTATCCTCGCAGACCTGTAAATACCTGCTCCTGAGCGACATATAGCTTTCGGAGTAGGTCCTGCGCTTAAGGTTATAGGATGCCTTTTCTACATCGATTTCCTGCAAAGTGCAGGTATTATTTATACGTGAAAGGGCTTCAATCCCCTTTTCCGTGTTGGCCAAAACAAGAGAAAGACCTCTGCCGTGGTTTACCTTTCCCACCAGACGGCCCACACACCAAAAATCAGCCAAGGAAATGTCGGCAGAATGATTTTCGGCAAAATCGCAATCATAGCAATAATCCCTTGTATTAACGTGCTTTAAAATAAACCCGCAAAAATAGGGGTCTGTAACGGCGGGAGAAATATATTTCCTTCCGCCTTCGAAATCCACCCTTATGGCGTGTATATTCCAGCCATACGACTTGGGACGGAAGTTTACATCTTTCACCGCAGAATGATATTTCGATTCCAAATTCTTTAAATGCTTTTGATACAGCCCATGGGAGGACAGACCACCGCAAGCAAAATCACAGCTCAACAGGTTGTCGTATTCTTTCCCCAGGAATTTGTGCAGTCCCGCAATCTGGCAAGGCGTACCGCAGAAAAGGACTTCTCTTCCCTTTTCCAATTCACACTTTGCTTTTTGGAAGGAATCGCCCACCAAGCTTTCTACATATTTGCTTCTCAGCAGTGCCTCCAAGGGCACCTCATCGCTGGATTTTATATGTACCTCACTGCAATTTTCATTAAAGGCGGCAGAAAAAACCACTCCGCCGCAGGATATAACCCTGTCCGCCAGCGCCGCAAAAATACCGCCCGATGAGCTTTTTGCCACAATTTCCTTATCACAGTTACTGCCCCACAATGCCTTTTTGGGAGCTTTTGCCGCAGAAGGATTTTCAACAGGGCAGGAAGCTACACATTTGCCGCAATTTACACACTTTTCTGTATCAACCGTGGGCTTATAAAACAGCCCCTCTGACTTTACGGAGATGGCCTTGACGGGACAGATATTCAGGCAGGCACCGCAATTAGCGCATTTTTCCAGCGCCCCTATAGAATTGTTCATTCTTCCAGCGCCCCCTTAAGATATTCTATTCCCTTTTCCCTTTCTTCCTCAATCCTTTTGTTTACACCTGAATAATCCGCCAATGCTTCCTCTGCAAGGGAGGAAATGGCTTGGTTTTCATAGCCAAGGGTTTGCAAAAGGGAGGAAATGCGGGAAGAAGAAGAGGGATTTATAACAGCAGAAAGCTTTTTATTAAATATAATGGACATCGCCACACCGTGAAAAGAGGATGTCACCACCCCGTCAGCGTGGTCGACCAGCCATAAAAATTCACCCAAACCCACGTCATACAGCGTTTTGGTGGCATAAATACCTCTGGGATATGCGGAAATTACAACAATTTCCTTACCTGTTGCCTTATGAAGCTTTTTCAATTCCTTATTAAAGGCCTTGTCCCAATAAAGGGCATAAACCAAAATATAGGGACGGTCTATGGAGTATTCCTCCTCCAGCTCACGCCAATGAGATATCTCAGTAAGGAATGTAGGATCTATGTGGCAATCAAAGCTTCCGTCACTGTACTTCTGCAGTACGGGAATGCAGTCCCCTTCACGAACCGAAATAAAGGAAAACTTTTTTACCATTTTCCCAAATTCTTCCCTATTCTTTTCGGGAATATTCAAAGTGCCCATACTTACGGCATAGGTGAGTTTTTTTGCCGTATCGGGAGTGTTCTCCAAGAAAAATTCGGGTTTGAGCTTTACAGGATTCCAAACCTGATCGCTGCCCGCAAGAAAAATATCCCTTTCATCGAAATCGCCCTTTTGAATATTGCTTTTATATTCAATATCGATATGCTTTTTTATAAAACCCATATTTTTGCGGTATCGCTGACAGCTCTTTGAAAAAACAAAGCGCTTGGAAAGATACATAGCAATGCCCTTTGGGCTTTTGCTTTTTAATATGGGCTTAGGGCAGCTTTCCGAGGGTATTTTGTCGGTATCCAAAATCACGCTTTGAAAGCCAAGTCCGCTCAATGCTCGCTTTAGAGAATAGGCCTGCAAAACCGAGCCATAGCTGCTTTCGGTGCAATATGTAAAAACATTTACCCTTTTCATTATCGCTGTCCTTTCCGTAAATTATTTATCTGCTCTGCTGCAAGGTCCTCTATCGAACAAATCGAGAGCCGATTGTCCCTTTAAAATCCTTTCGGCAAGAAGCAAAAAACGTTCTGCCGCTATTTCACCGTTCCACAAGCTTGTAATGGTGTTATAGCCATTTTCTCCCAAGCGCACACAATCGGGGGGATTATCCAACAACCATTTTACCTTTTCAAACAGCTCAAGCTCCCTTTCGGGATCGAACACAAGACAGTTTTTGCCATCCTCCGCAAGATATGTGGTAGCTCCTGCAGAGCAACTTGCCACCACGGCACAGCCGCTGTTCATTGCCTCGTTAAGAACTGCACCCCATCCCTCTTGTCGGTTGGAGGTAAAAAGAAATATGGAGGACTTTTCCATAGCTTCCCGTACCCCTTGAGGAGGCACAGCACCGCAGAAGGTAACATTTTCATTCAACCCCATTTCGGCGGCCTGCTGCTTCAGTTGCTCCTCCATTTCACCCGTTCCGATGAAATCCAAGGAAAAATCATATCCCGCATCCTTTAATTGCTTTGCTACGCGAAGACCGATTTCGGGGTGCTTCCAATGGATAAATCTGCCGCACCATAAAATTCGGCCCTTTGTCTTTTCAGACATAAGCTGCGGCAAATCATAGAAGCGAGTTTCGGGGAAATAGCCCCACTTAAAGGCCCTGTTTTTATAAATCCCCAAGGAAGAATAATCCGAAAAGGTATAGTGACCTGCCGAAAGAAGATAAACATTCTTGTGTTTTGTATCTGATTTCCATTTAAGAGAATAATAAATCCGTTTGGCAAGAGAAACCTCTTTTTTAAAGGGGCGCTCGGAATAACGAAAAACCACACCACCGCTGTTTATACGGGATGCAAGGAGCCCCTTTGGGCAATTGCCGGCAATGACTGCATCGGCAGAATTTATAAGCTCTTTTGCCCTGTCCTCTGCGCCTTTATCGGTGTAGGAGCGCAAAACGTAAGAGGGCTCGTCATTGTCGCTGTACCCCAGAGCACGGCGTTCTTCCCTCATAGGAGCTGTGGATATAAAGGAGTATCCTGCGCCTATTCGTTTATACAGCTCTTCAGAAAAGGTTTTTTGATGGTGGTTAAAATAGTTGGATACAAAAACAACCTTCATAGGCGCCTCCTTTATTATCGTTTTGTCAATATAAACAGGTTCAAATCTTGAGCACATTTATATTGATAAAAGCTTTTCCGACACGGGCATTAAGCCCGTGCCGGAAATTATACTTTAAGCTACTGAATATGATTAGCCGATAATCATCTTACCGTCTGCACCAAAGGTATATCTGCCTGCATCCAACAAGCCGTTGGTTCTGTTGGCACCTACGGTGTAGGAGGTGTTCTTAACTGCCTTCTTGGAGGAGTTGA